>JBEGLG010000041.1:0-6522 GCA_041183645.1 Actinomycetota bacterium
ATCGCGATGGGACTCTCGGCTGCCGATGCGCGGTTGATGGCCGTCAACACGATCCTGGGTGCGGGCGAGCTGATGGCATCGACCGACGAGGATCCTGCAGTGCTGCGCGCCAATGTCACCTCGCCGAATGGCACGACTGCGGCGGCGATCGCGAGCATGGATGACTCGGGTATTCGCGATGCGGTCATGCGCGCGATGACTGCTGCGCGCGATCGCAGTATCGAGTTGTCGGGCAGTTAGCGTCCTGAATTACGTCACTGTAATTAACTCTGCCCACGTGGGAAACATCATCAATTTCCCAATCAACTTTCACAGTCGCACCACAAGACACTAGTCTTCCGCCACGTCGTCGAATCGTCGTTCACCGGAGTGGAAACTGGTGCGATTCGATGCAGAGAGTTCGGTGACAATGTCCACGACCCCCGAGCGCGCCTTCTCCGAGGTTCGCTTCCTGACCGTTGCCGAGGTTGCCTCGGTTATGCGCGTGTCGAAGATGACCGTGTATCGCCTGGTCCACGGGGGTGACCTGCCTGCAGTTCGCGTCGGACGCTCCTTCCGCGTCCCCGAGCAGGCCGTGCACGATTACCTGCGCGATTCATTCATCGAGACGGCCTAGTTCAAGGCTCTGTCCGCCCCCAGATAGGCTTCTGGGACGAACGCAGGTGATGACATCTCATCACCCGATATACATGTGAGGATTGTTCATGGGCTCAGTGATCAAGAAGCGCCGCAAGCGGATGGCTAAGAAGAAGCACCGCAAGCTGCTGCGTCGCACTCGAGTCCAGCGCCGCAACAAGAAGTAGGCACTACCGGGGAGGTCTCATGGGGCGCGTAGTCCTGGTGACCGGTGTCTCCCGGTACCTCGGCGGCAGGCTTGCCGCCCTTCTCGCCGCCGATCCCGGTATTGACCGGGTTATCGGCGTCGATGTCGTTGCACCCACGATGAATCTCGATGGCGTCGATTTCGTGCGCGCCGATATCCGCAGTCCCGTGATCGCCAAGGTGCTCGGCGAGGCCGAGGTCGACACGGTCGTGCACATGGGTGTCCTCGCCACTCCGAGGCAGGCCGGCGGTCGATCGGCCATGAAGGAGATCAACGTCATCGGCACGATGCAGCTCCTCGCTGCCTGCCAGAAGACCCCGAGTGTGACCTCCTTCGTGGTGAAGTCGACCTCCTCTGTCTACGGGTGCGGTCCGAAGGATCCCGCGATGTTCACCGAGGACACCGAGCCGCGGCACACGCCGACCTCCGGCTGGGCCAAGGACTCCGTCGAGGTCGAGGGCTACGTGCGCGGTTTCTCGCGACGGCGCCCCGACGTCTGCGTCACCACCCTGCGCTTCGCGAACTTCATCGGGCCGGTCGTACGCACCCCCATGACCGCCTACTACGGCCTTCCGGTGATTCCCACCGTGCTCGGCTTCGATGCGCGCCTGCAATTCGTCCATGAGGACGACGGCCTCGAGGCGCTGCAGCACGCGGTGCACGCCCGAAAGCCCGGCACCTTCAACGTGGCGGGCGATGGAGTGATCACGCTCTCGCAGTCGATTCGGCGCATGGGCAAGAAGCAGCTCTCGGTGCCGCAGTTCATGTTCTCGACCATTGGTCGCAATCTCAGCCGCACCGGGGTCGTCGACTTCTCGCCCGAGCAGATCAGGTTCATGACCTACGGACGCGTGCTCGACACGAGCGCCTACGCCGAGACGTTCGAGCACCGTCCTCGCTACTCGACCCCCGAGGCCTTCGCCGACTTCGCGCACCGTGATGAGTCGGCACTCGCGGAGGTGCCCGGTGCCTGACAACTCCCTCTCGCCATCGAAGGCAGCGCGCCTGGTAGGCAACACAGGCCCGCAGCCGCATGAGGTGATCCATGACGATCAGGTGATCGACGATCGCGATCTCGGCCAGTTCATCTCCGATCGGCTCTCGGGCAAGTACGAGGTCGACGACTTCGGATTCGATCCCGAGCTCACCGACAAGGTGCTCATGCAGGTACTGCGTCCCCTGTACCGCAAGTGGTTCAGGGTCGAGACCAGCGGGCTTGAGAACGTGCCCGATGTCGGCGGCGCCCTCGTGGTGGGCAATCACTCGGGCACCATCGCGCTCGATGCCCTGATGACTCAGGTCGCGCTCCTCGATGATCACCCGGCCCGACGTCACCTTCGGATGCTCGCGGCCAATCTGGTCTTCGAGACTCCTTTCGTCGGAGAGCTCGCACGCAAGGCGGGGCACACCCTCGCCTGCACGCCCGATGCCGAGCGACTGCTCACCTCCGGCGAGATCGTCGGCGTATGGCCCGAGGGCTTCAAGGGAACGGGCAAGCCGTTCAGTGAGCGCTACAAGCTGCAGCGCTTCGGTCGCGGAGGCTTCGTTGCCGCGGCACTGCGAACCCGCACGCCCATCATTCCCACGGCGGTGATCGGTGCCGAGGAGACCTACCCGATGATCGGCAACGCGAAGAGCCTCGCGCGCATCCTCGGGTTCCCGTACTTCCCGATCACTCCGACCTTCCCGTGGCTGGGGCCGCTCGGCCTGGTGCCGCTGCCGAGCAAGTGGATGATTCACTTCTGCGAGCCGATCCCGACCGACGGGTATCCGGAGAACGCCGCTGATGATCCGATGCTCGTGTTCAACCTGACTGATCAGGTGCGCGAGACTATTCAGTCGACTATTTACGACCTGCTGGTGAAGCGCAATTCAGTCTTCGGCTGAGGAATGAGCGCAGCGAGTCCCGGAGGACGAAGACCGAAGGTTTGTCTTCGGCTGACCACGCGGGTGTGCATCAGCGCTTGCGCGCGCGACCGATGAGATAGCCGACGATCAAGCCCGCGCCTACGCCTGCCGCGTATCCGCCGACGCCAGAGGCGGCGGGGATGATGAACTGCTTGAACTGCTCGCGCTTGCGGAAGTCTCGGATGGGCCAGTCGTACTCGCGGGCATGATCACGCAGGGTGGAGTCGGGGTTCACGGCGACCGGATTCCCGACTGCACTCAGCATCGGAATGTCATTCGACGAATCCGAGTACGCGGAGCACGCAGCGAGATCGAAGCCCTCGCGTTCGGCCAGCGCGCGAATCGCCTCCGCCTTCGCGAGTCCGTGCAACGGCGCTCCGTCGAGATGGCCGGTGTAGATGCCGTCCTTGATCTCCGACACCGTGCCCAAGGCGCCCGTCAGGCCGAGCCTTTCGGCGATGAGCGTGGCCAATTCGACAGGCGTTGCGGTGACGAGCCAGACCTGCTGACCGGCATCGAGATGCGCCTGCGCGAGTGCGAGCGTTCCGGGGATCAGCTTGTCGATGAGGATCTCGTCGAAGATCTCCTCGCCGAGTGCCACGAGCTCGTCGACGCTTCGGCCCTGGATGAAGGAGAGACCGGCTTCGGTCGCTGAGGCCATGTCCTCGAGATCCTCGGATCCGGTCATGACGAACTTGACCTGCTTGACCGCGAAGCCGGCGATCTCCGATGCGCTGAAGTAATTGCGACGAGCGAGTCCGAGCGCGATGTGGAACAGGCTCGAGCCGCGCATGATCGTGTTATCGACGTCGAAGAACGCTGCGGACTTCGCGCCCGGCGCGCTGAGATGCGCCGATTCCACATTCGCCGCAGCGGCCGAGGCCTGCCCGGCCCGGCGATACGAGCCGAGGACTCCGCCGTCGCTGGTCATGTCGTCCAGGGTACCCAGTGGAGACCCGACCGACGGCCGGGACTGTGTCACACTGGCGCGGGGGAACTCCAGTTCCCCTCGTGCAGAGGTCGGATCCAGGGAGGAACCGTGCTCGGGAATCCCCGCGCCAACGCCAACGTCGCCGAGTACCTGCGCGAGTCAGCGCTGCGCGATCCCCAGGGCTGCGCTCTCGTCGACGGATCACGTCGAGTGACCTGGGGCGAGCTTGACTCGCGTGCGACCCAGTTCGCTGCCGGCCTGGTGCGCCACGGCCTGCACGCGGGCGATCGCGTCGGTCTCCTCCTCGGCAACTCTGCTGACTACGTGATCGCGTTCTACGGCGCGCTGCGCGCCGGCCTATGCGTCGTGCCGATGAATCCGGCCTACACGGCACCTGAGGTAGCCGTGCTGATCTCCGATGCCGGCGTACGCCTACTGATCGCGTCGTCGCAGACATCTTCGGCGGCGACTGAAGCGGCAGAGGCGGTGCACTCCTGCGAGGTCGTGCTCCTCGGCACGCCTGCCTGGGAGTCGCTCTTCGACTCCGCTTCACTTCTGGCCGAGGTCTCGACCTCCGGCGACGCGCTCGCACTGCTGCTCTTCACCGCTGGCACGAGCGGTCGCCCGAAGGGCGCCATGCTCACCCATGGCGCACTGCGTGCGAACACTGAGTCGCTGCTGTCGCTGAACTCGCCCCCGGTCGTGCATCGCGGCGATGTGGTGCTGGCCGTGCTTCCGATGTTCCATGTCTACGGGCTCAACACGGTTCTGAATCTCTCAGTCGCCGCGGGTGCCACGTGCGTCATCGTCGACCGCTTCGATCCTGTCGACTCACTTCGAATGATCGTCGACGAGTCGATCACGACAGTCGCAGGAGCGCCGGCGATGTACCAGGCATGGCTGCGCGTGCCCGGCCTGCGCGAGGCCATGGCCGGCGTACGACTGCTCTCGAGTGGTGGTGCGCCGCTCCAGCCGGCTGTGTTCGAGTCATTCACCGAGCTGTCGGGCAAGCGCGTGTACGAGGGCTACGGCATGACCGAATGCGCTCCCGTGGTAGCCACGACTCTCGTCGACGGCCAACCGCGCGCCGGCTCAGTCGGCCTGACCATTCCTGGCGTCGAAGTGCGCCTGGTCGATGACTCCGGCCAGGACGTCGACGACGGCGATCCGGGCGAGGTCTGGGTGCGCGGTGCTTCGGTGTTCCGCGGCTACTGGCCCGATGGTGCCGGCGGCCCCGACGCCCATGGCTGGTTCCGCTCCGGCGATATCGCCTACGCCGACGACGATGGAGCACTGCATCTTGTCGATCGTCGTCGCGAGGTGATTCTCGTCAATGGGTTCAACGTGTATCCGCGCGAGATCGAGGTGGTGATCGAGGCGATGCCGCAGGTGGCCGAGGTGGCTGTCCTCGGTATCCCCGACGATGTCACCGGTGAAGGCGTCCTCGCCCTGGTCGTCCCGCGTTCGGCGATCACCGCCGATGACGTTCTCGCCTTCTGCTCCACGCGCCTTGCTCGCTTCAAGACGCCCTCCGTCATTCGCATTGTCGACTCCCTGCCGCATTCCGCAGCCGGGAAGGTGGCCAAGGGCCGCCTTCATGAGGTCTATGGCGATGTCGATGGGGCCGATCCGGACGGATCCTGAGTGCGCATTACCCTGATCGGCAAGCCCGACTGCCATCTGTGCCACGAGGCGCGCACGGTGCTGGCCCGGGTCTGCGGTGACCTGGGACTGGGGTGGGAGGAGATCTCGATCCTCGACGACCCGGCCCTCTATGACGAGTTCTGGGAGAAGATCCCTGTTGTTCAGGTTGAGGGGCGCACGGTGGATTTCTGGACCGTCGACGAGGAGCGTCTCCGCCGCATATTATCCGATAATCGGACGTAGGCGACCGCTCAACTTTGTGCCTTCGTGCACATCTCTCTAACCTTGGGTACCGAGCTTCCCCATTACCAGGCGCTCATCCCTTCCGCACTGGAGCCCCGTGTCGACTTCCGCCTCGTCGCTGTCCGCAGCCCGGACGCGCGGTATTCCCGATGCCACGGTGGCCCGTCTCCCGATCTACCACCGTGTGCTGAAGTCGCTCAGCGACTCCGGCGTCACCACGGTCTCGTCGGATGAACTCGCGCGCAACTGCGGTGTCACGCCCGCGAAGCTGCGCAAGGACCTCTCGCACCTGGGCTCGTACGGCACGCGCGGAGTCGGTTACGACGTCGCCTTCCTGAGCTACCACATCAGCCGCGAGCTCGGCCTGAGCACTCCGTGGGGCGTCGTCATCGTCGGCCTCGGCAACCTCGGCAATGCGCTTGTCGCGTACCGAGGATTCGCCTCCCGTGGCTTCGAGGTCGTCGGCATCGTCGACACGCACCCCGATGTCGTCGGTACCACCATTCGCGTCGGCGACCGATCCCTGCTCGTCTCGCCGATCGGCGATCTCGAATCAGTCGTCAGCGATCGGCACGCTGCCATCGGCGTCATCGCGACTCCCAGCGAAGTTGCGCAGGATGTCTGCGATCGACTGGTCGCCTCCGGTATCCGCAGCATTCTCAATTTCGCTCCCGTCGTACTCGTCGTTCCCGACGAAGTCGAGGTGCGCAAGGTCGATCTCGCGGTCGAGCTTCAGATTCTTGCCTTCCACGAGCAACGTCGCGGCGAGGAGCCGCCGCTCATAGGCCAGTCGCATCCGCCTGCCGGCTATCAGCACCCGCCGCGCGGCTACGAGGAAGCACTTCACGCATGAGCCCACGAACCACTCAGAAGACGTCAACTTCAGGAGACACCACCGTGACCACCACGAAGGCCCGCAAGAAGCCCAACGGCCCAGTTGCGCTCGTTGCTGCCGGTCCGGGCGATCCCGACC
>JBEGLG010000042.1:0-4585 GCA_041183645.1 Actinomycetota bacterium
TGGACGGCTACCAGGTCGCCAAGCTCGAGGATGTCATCGGCCTCGCAGACATCTTCATCACCGCCACCGGCTGCTACGACGTCATCACCGTCGATCACATGTCGAAGATGAAGCACCAGGCGATCGTGGGCAACATCGGCCACTTCGACAACGAGATCGACATGGCCGGCCTCACCAACCTGCCGGGCATCAAGCGCAAGACGATCAAGCCGCAGGTCGACGAGTTCACCTTCCCCGACGGCCACTCGATCATCATGCTGAGCGAGGGCCGTCTGCTGAACCTCGGCAACGCCACCGGTCACCCCTCGTTCGTGATGAGCAACTCCTTCACGAACCAGGTGCTGGCGCAGATCGAGCTGTTCACCAAGCTCGACGAGTACCCCCTCGGCGTGTACACCCTGCCGAAGGCGCTCGACGAGAAGGTTGCTCGACTGCACCTCGATGCGCTGGGTGTCGGCCTCACTGAGCTCAGCAAGCAGCAGGCTGAGTACCTCGGCGTGGATGTGGCGGGCCCGTACAAGCCGGAGCACTACCGCTACTGAGTATCACGGATTCATCGCTGGGGCGTCCTCTTCGGAGGGCGCCCCACGTCTTTTCTCCTGGCTTTGCGGGAGATAGGGGAATCCCTAGGCGAGGTTGGCGCAGGGAGGTAGAAGATTTCCCCTGCGGGTACGCGACGCCATTCTCATGCGCATGAGAAATCTTCGGAGCATCGCACTTGCAATTTCCGCACTCACCCTCTTCGGCGCATCCAGTGGTGTTGCCCAAGCTGCAGCGACGCTGGATCAGTCATACGAAGCTGCGAGCATTTGGTACGTCATTCCCTCCAATGGTCTAGCCCAAGTAGTGACGGCCGGAATCACGGGTCCGCTGACGAGTGTTGAGGTGGGGCTGGGTAAGTCGGGAGCCCCAACTCAAGGGGTGACTGTGAGCATCACCGCCGTTGCAGGAGGCCTTCCGACCGGTCCAAATCTGGCATCTGCGACAGTCGCCGACAGTTTGATTGGATTCACTACCACCTGGATTCCAGTTACGTTCTCGAGCCCGGCATCCTTCACCGCAGGGGATCAATTTGCAATCGTTGTTAGTACTGCGAATACGAATGCCGATTACAAGTGGGATAGCAATAATTCGGGCACCTACTCAGGCGGCCAAGGGGCTGTGAACTTGGGTACATGGTCGGCCTTGGCGGCGCGAGATTTCATCTTCCGAACCTATGTGAACACCCCGGATAGTGGCCCGACTCCGCCGCCCGTGATGCAGCAGTTCGGCATGCCGGCATCGGGTACCTGTGATGCTGCCGCTCCGATCGTCCTGAACTGGGGCGGCGCAGGCAGCGGAGACTGGGGTAACTCGTGGGCCGAGTGGATGAATAGCGGTCGTGGTGGGGCGGTGTGCACGCGCACGCTGGTCTACAGCAACGATCTGGGTCACTGGATTGTCGGCTAGTCGAAAGACTCTCACGAAGGGCCAGCACTCCGGTGCTGGCCCTTCGTCTTTCCTGAGGGTCGGCTGATCTCGAGTTCTGCGCGGGATGTCGATCGGCACTGTCACGTGAATCTCGGTCTACGGTGAAGGCTCACCGAGGAGGCCAGTGAGCAACGCTGAGAGCACGACACCACGATCGAAGTCCGCGCGAGCGATTCGCCCGTTCGTGATCACTGCGGTGATCGGGGCGATCGTCTTCATCGTCCTTGCCCTGGTCCTGCGATCCCAGGGAGGCGTGAACGCCTTCGATACCTCCGTGGCCATCTGGTTCGCGGACTCGCGCACCGGCGCGATGGAGAGCATCGGGAAGCTGATCGCCTCGCTGACCACTCCGTTCGTCCTGGTGGCCGGCACGCTCATCGCCGCCGTGGTGCTCTGGGCACGTAGCCGGCGTCAGGATGCGGTGATTCTCGCGGGCTCAGTGTTCGTCGCCTACCTTCTTGGTGCGATTGCCAAGAAGATGGAAGGGCGTGCGCGCCCGATAGCCCCGATCAATCTTTCGCCCGAGAGCGAGGCCTCCTTCCCGTCGGGCCACGTCCTGGTTGTCACGACGATCACCTTCGTCGCACTCGGCCTTGCCTGGGCACACCTCGATCGCACGGCACGCCTCACCTGGACCATCATCGCGATCGTCGCCGTGACAGTGGTGTCACTCGATCGTCTCGTGGTGGGCGCCCACTGGTTCACCGATGTCGTCGGTGCGCTCGCACTCGCCTGCGTGATCGGCTCGTGCGCCATGATCGCGAACATTCGCCTGCGTTCCCACTGAGCTTGTCCGCCCTTGTCACTCGAAGGGCGTGCGTGGGCGCATTTCCCCGGTCACGATCGCGGAGCGAAGGTGCGCTCGATCATCCTGTTGATCAGCGCCAGCCATTCCTTCTCGTCAACCGGCTCAGGAGTGATCTCGTCGATGATCTTGCCGATCGTGTAAGCCTGGATGAACACGGCCGCTGCCATCGGTTCGATATCCGACGTGATCCAGCCCTGATTCTGGGCCTCGCGCACCAGATCGGCGAAGGCGTACGTCAGGCGCTGCTGCTCGATGCCCAGGGCCTCCTTGAATCGCTCGGAGTTACCTGCGTGGCCGAGGGCGCGGGCGCGCTCGAAGCGGATGGCGGTCATCTCGCGTGAGTGAGTGATCGCGGTGACCTTCTGCATGTCGGCGAAGAACTCCTCGCGCGTCGATGCGGTGGCCACGGTATTCGCGATCAGAGCGATCGAGCCGTCGACGACTCGATGGAATCGATAGACCAGCGCAGCCTCGATGAGGGCGGGGAAGTCCTCGAAGTGGTGATAGAGCGAGCCCTTCGAGATGCCGGACTTCTCGAGCACCATCTCGACGCCGACCTTCTCGGGATTCTCGATATCCATCAGATCGACGGTCGTCAGCAGCAAACGCTCGCGAGTGGGATGCATCGACTTGTTCACTCTCACACTGTAGGTGAGGAATGTGGATGGAGCCTGGCAGCGCGAAGGATCGTGGCGATAGCGTCGGAACGTGAAGCACTGGCCCCCTGCCGACTACCCGGGATGCCCCGTCACGGTCGAGCATGCGGAGGAGTCCGGAGTCGTGCTCCGCACCCCCCGGTGGAGTCTGTGGGATTCCTGGATCATGCTCGGCGGCGCGCTGGTGCTGGTCGCGATCGTGGCCGTTGTCCTGCACCTGCTCCACGCGCCTCTCGCCGTCGAGATCATCGCCGGGATGCTGGCGCCGTGGCCGATGCTCGCGGGGTGGCCCATCGCTGTCACTCGAATTCGGGGCAATGGCCCCGTCATCGATCTCGGTATTCGCCTCACCTGGCGCGATGCGGGCATCGGCCTCATCGGCGGAGGAGTGTCACTAGGCGTCGCCGCGCTCCTGGCAGGCCTGTCGACCTGGATCTTCGGAGACTTCAGCTCGTCAGCAGGAGATGCCGCAGCCGAGCTCTCTACTGCCGCAGGCCGGCCCGCGATCGTGCTGTTCGCCTTCATGCTGGCCGTCGGTGCCCCCGTGGTCGAGGAGATCGCCTTTCGGGGCCTTGTCTTCGCCGGCCTCCGCAAGCATGGATTCTCGCCCCTCGTCACGATCGCGCTGTCGGCACTCGTCTTCGCCCTTTTCCACTTCGAGCCGGCGCGCCTCCTCGTCGTCGGGGGAGTGGGCCTCGTGCTGGGCTTCCTGCGCTGGCGCACCGGCTCCCTAGGGGCCGGGATGATCGCGCACTGCGTGAATAACCTCCCCGCCGCGGTACTTGTCGCAGCCGGGCTCGCGGGATGACACCATAGGCGTATGAGCGGAGCTACTCGAGGCAGGGTTCTCGTCGTCGACGACGACGCAGCACTCTCGGAGATGCTCGGCATCGTGCTTCGCGGCGAGGGCTTCGAGCCCGTCTTCTGCGCCGATGGTGCCCAGGCGGTGCAGGCCTTCCGCGACTCGCGCCCCGACATCGTCCTGCTCGATCTCATGCTCCCGGGCATGGATGGCATCGACATCTGCAGGGCGATCCGCCAGGACTCCGGTGTCCCGATCGTCATGCTCACCGCACGCGGCGACACCGTCGATGTCGTGGTCGGGCTCGAGGCCGGTGCTGACGACTACATCGTCAAGCCCTTCAAGCCGAAGGAACTCGTCGCCCGCATCCGCGCGCGCGTGCGTCGGCACGATGACTCGTCAGCCTCGAACCTCGCGATCGGCGATCTCGTGATCGACGTCAACGCGCACACGGTCACCCGCGCCGGCCTCCCGCTCGCACTCACTCCGCTTGAATTCGACCTGCTCGTCTGCCTCGCGAAGAAGCCCGGCCAGGTGTTCACGCGCGAAGTGCTCCTGCAAGAGGTCTGGGGCTACCGTCACGCAGCTGACACGCGACTTGTCAATGTTCACGTGCAGCGCCTGCGCGCGAAGATCGAGGACGACCCGGATCAGCCCGAGGTCGTGCTGACCGTGAGAGGCGTCGGCTACAAGGCCGGCCCGGCGGTCTAGCCGGCCCATGCACTTCTCCGACCTGCTCCTCGCGGGGCCTCGCTGGCTGCGCCAGGTCTGGACAGGATCACTCCTCGTTCGCATCACCACCACGACACTCGTGCTCTCCGTCGTCGCGATGAGCGTCCTCGGCTTCTC
>JBEGLG010000043.1:0-2596 GCA_041183645.1 Actinomycetota bacterium
GCGATATCGGCCGCGCCGATCAGGCCTGCATCATTGCCCAGCGTGGCCACGCGGATCTGCGGCATCGGCCGAAGGTCACCGCCCGGCATCTGCGCCGCCAGAGTGGCCCGCGCCGGTGCGAGCAGGAGATCGCCGGCCTCGGAGACACCGCCGCTGATGACGAAGGCCGCGGGGTCGAGAACGGCGGTGAGATCGGCAAGGCCCATGCCCAGCCACTCGCCGCAGATGCGGAAGGCCTCGATCGCCACCGGATCTCCGGCAAGCGCGGCGCGCGTGACATGCAGGCCCTCGATGCCATCGGGAGTTCCGTCGCCGAGCGAGAGCAGGAGCGTGGCATCGTCGCGACGTTCAGCAGCGAGCTCGCGTGCCTGACGCACGAGCGCCGTGCCGCTTCCGTACTGCTCCCAGCAGCCCAGTCGACCGCAGCCGCACTGACGCCCGCCGGGAACGACAGTGATGTGACCGATCTCGGCAGCGCCCCCGGTCGCGCCGCGCAGCATCGTGCCGCCGACGATGACACCGCCGCCGATGCCCGTGCCGACAGTCACGACAGTGAGATCGTCGACATCGGCGCCGGCGCCGTAGACGAATTCGCCCCAGGCCGCCGCATTGGCATCGTTCTCGGCGATGACAGTGATGCCGAGATCGGCTTCGAGAATCGCGCGCACCTCGACCCGTGACCATTGCAGATTCGGCGCCCAGAGCACCGTGGCACGTGAGTTCTCGACCTGGCCGGCGATCCCGAGTCCGACGCCGACAACAGGCTCGGCGGACTCCGCCATCAATTCGCGCACGACCTCGCCGACTTCAGCGAGCACGGCGGATGGGTCCTGCGCGGGAGTCGGACGCCGGGCTGTCGTGAGCACGTGGCCGGATTCGTCGACAAGACCGGCGAGGATCTTTGTCCCGCCTACGTCGACACCGATGGAGTTGCTCACCGGCACAGCCTAGAACCCCTGACGCTCCACGGGAATCCAGGAGATCGTCCGCTCGGCTCGAGGCGCGGATGCCTCACTGCGCACGCCTTGCACGAGGGCGGTGCCCTTGCAGACCAGGCAGTCCGGGTGCTCGCGGGGATCGCCGTGGTCGGCATGCGGGGCGAGCATGAGCTCGGATGCCCAGTCGAAGAGCTGCTGGGCGCCGGCGATCAGGGACCCGAGGGTCATGCCGGTGCCCGGCGCGTCCGATGAATTCGGGACATCACCTGAGGAGGGCTCCCCTGCTGACGCATCACCGGAGAACCACCACGGAGTCGAGCGATCAGCCACGGTCCCTCCAGACACTCGGATCGGGTGCGAGCTCGAGGCGCAACTCAGTGGGGGTGGCGACGGCGCGAATGAGCTCGCATCGGCGCAGCACCGACGGCAGGGTGCGCACTCGGGTCACTCCGTCGATGTCGAGGATCACTCGATCGTCACTGCGACCGACTCGGATGGCGCCACCGCGGGGAATGTGCACGGGAATGGTCCAGGTGAAGCCTGCTCCCGTGGACTCGATGCTCTCGCTCTGTCGATCGGCATGCTGGCTCCAGGCCGGCCGGCTCTTCTTCACGACGCGCACTCGAGTCACGAGGTCATCGCCCTGCTGCTCGCGCAGGGGAAGCACACGCATCGGGAGATCGAGCGGGCCGTCGATCATCTTCTGCGCGAGCTTGCGACGTGCTGCGGCCCATGACTTGGGCCACGCATCCTTCTCGCGAGGCACCTGAGTGATGTAGACGAGATCGACGTGAACACCGGCCAGCGAGGCGATGAGCGCTGCGGTCTCCAGGGCGCGCGGGCTGCGCTCGTCGGGCAGGCAGACAAGGCGCAGCGAGGTATCCGGGCTCTCGAGGCAGGCGCGAATCCGGGCGAGCTCACCGCGCAACTGCGCCAGTGGCGCATCGACATCGTCGCGCGCTGCAGCCAGGCCCGGTGTCATCACCGACGCGGCCAGGAGGTCAAGGGCATCGACCGTCATGAGCAGGCGGGCGAGCTGATCAAGCGGACCAACGTCGACGACGACGAAGTCGATGTCGTCGACCGTCACGGATTCCGCGATGGCGGCGAGTGCGAGGAACTCATCGACGCCGGGCAGGATGGCGAGCTCCTCCGGGAGTACCTGCTCGGCCTCGCGGAGGACGAGGATGTCTGCGGCGAGCGCGCCGAGCCATTGCGACGCGGCTGCGCGCGCGACGGCAGCCTCGCGCACGTTTCCGAGATCGATCAGCTGAACACGTGCTCCGTCGGCGACAGCCTGAAGCGCAGTCGCGCGCGCGATCGTGCTGGTGCCCGCGCCGCCCGTGCCGCTAAGAAGCAGAAGTCGCACCGGACTCCACGCGCTTCTTCAGGCCCTTGAGGGCAGTCTCAACGATGACCTTCTCGGCCTTGCGCTTGAGCATGCCGATCATCGGGATCTTGACGTCGACGGCGAGTCGGTACTCGACCGTGGTGGTGCCGTTGCCGTTGTCGGTGAGCACGTAGGCGCCGTCCATGGCCGTGAGCACATCGGCCTTGGTGAGCTTCCAGGTGACCTTGTGGTCGCCCTCCCAGTCGTACTCGAGCTCGTAGGTGTCCTTGATCGGGCCGGAGGCCAGTTGAAAGCGTGCGTCGGCGGG
>JBEGLG010000044.1:0-2731 GCA_041183645.1 Actinomycetota bacterium
CCGGGGGGCTGACGGCCAAGGCGATTACCCCACTGGCGGCCTCGGGAATCGCCCTGGGTCTGGGCAGTGTCGCGTTCTACGCGGCCGCCGACTCCGGTGATGTGGGAGTGGTCTCCGTTCTTTCCTCGCTCAGCCCGATCGTCACCGCACTCATGGCCTGGATACTGCTCAAGGAGCGGATGTCCCGATCCGAGCTACTGGCGCTCCTGGTGGTGCTCGCGGGCACCGCAATGGTCGTGCTCTGAGTCGAGGCCCCCGTGGCCGTGCCGGCTTTCACCCGGCGATAGGGGTTCCCACGGGCCCCTCGCCGTGCTAAATTGGAGCGCTCCAATGATTCCGGCGGAAGGCCACCATGGCAGGCGATCAGCTCCCCGAGCTCCTGACGATCGGGCGTATCGGCGTCGATATCTACGGTCAGGAACTCGGCCAGGGCCTTGAGGATCAGCAGACCTTCGCGAAGGCCGTCGGTGGCTCGGCCACCAACGTTGCCGTCGCCGCTGCCCGGCTCGGCCATCGCGCTGCCGTGCTGACCAAGGTCGGCGATGACTCCCTGGGCACCTACGCCATCCGCGACTGCGAGGCGCTGGGCGTCGACACCCGCTGGATCAGCCGCATGCCCGGCGGTCGCACCGCGGTCGTGCTCACCGGTCTCGACAACCCCGGTGATCCCGAGCTCGTGTTCTATCGCGATGGCAGCACTCCCGATCTGCAGCTCACCTATGCTGACCTCGCCGATGATGTTGCTCGCGGTGTCGACGTGCTCTGGTACACCGGCTCGGCACTCTCGCGCGAGCCGTCGACTTCGACTGTGCTGCATGCGCTGCAGGTGCGTGAGCGCCGTGAGCACGTGATCTATGACCTCGACTACCGACCTTCGTTCTGGAACTCGCGTGACGATGCCACCGCCGCAATCGGTGCAGCGATCGACTACGCGACAATCACGATCGGTAATCGCGAGGAGTGCTCCGTCGCTCTGGGCATGCCGATCGACTCGAAGCCCGATGACTTTGCCGCCGGCTTCCTCGATCGCGGCGTGAAGGTGGCCATCGTCAAGCAAGGTGCTGATGGCGTGCTGGTCGTGACCGCCGATGAGCGTGTCGTGGTTCCGGGCATTCCGGTCGATGTCGTCTGCGGGCTCGGCGCCGGTGATGCCTTCGGCGGATCATTCGTGCACGGCATTCTCAGTGGATGGTCGCCCGTCGATGCTGTCACCTACGCGAATGCCGCAGGTGCGATCGTGGCCTCGCGACTGCTCTGCAGTCACGCGATGCCTACCGATGCCGAAGTCCGAGAACTCCTTGCAGCTGCAGGGCGAAAGGTGCCCGCATGAGTCTCGTCATCAGTGCCTCGGATATCGAGCGCATCACGAATCTTCGCGTGACAAATCCCGCGGCAGTTCGCGCCGCCCTGCGTGACCGCGTACGCCCCGCGGGCCTGCCGGCCGACGGCAGGATGATGCTGATCGCGGCCGATCATCCGGCACGTGGTGCCATCAGCGTGGGCAGTGACCCCATGGCCATGGCCGACCGCGCATCACTGCTCGGTCGTATCATCACGGCTCTTGCGCAGCCCGGTGTCGACGGCATTCTGGGTCAGCCCGACATCCTCGAGGATCTTGCAGTGCTCGGCGCGCTCGAAGGCAAGCTCGTCTTCGGCACCATGAATCGCGGCGGCATCGTGGGCGCGAACTGGGAACTCGACGATCGCATGACCGCCTACGACGCCGCACACACGGCCTCGATGAATCTCGACGGCGCCAAGATGCTGCTGCGCATCGAAGACACTGATCCCGGAGTGGCACGCACCATCGAGACGTGCGCTCAGGCGGTCACTGACCTCGCGGATCGCGATCTCATCGCGATGCTCGAACCGCTGCCGTACGAGATCACTGCCGAGGGCAAGGCCCGGCTGATCAAGGACGACGCGAAGCTCATTCGTGCCACTGCCATCGCCGCGGGCATGGGAGCCACGAGTGCGTACACCTGGCTCAAGCTGCCGGCCTGGAGCGATATCGCCGCAGCGGCTGCCGTCTCGACCCTGCCGGTGCTGATCCTCGGCGGGGATCCGGGCGCGAACTGGGGTGCTGCCTTCGCCGACTGGGCCAGGGCTCTCGAACAGCCGACTGTTCGCGGCCTGGTGATCGGCCGTGCGCTGCTGTTCCCGCCCGATGGCGACGTCGCCGCAGCCGTGCAGCGCGCCGCCGCCCTCGTTCGCCCGGGAAGTGCGACATGACCATCGAGGTTCCCTGGCACCTGCCCGCAGGCTCCCTGGCCCGCGGCGGCAGCCTGATCACTCTCACGTCCGAGGATGCCGGCTGGCGGTACTCGGGCCTGCAGGTGTTCGCCCTCGTGGCCGGAGAGACCCGAAGCATCGAGCTCGAGGGCATCGAGGCCGCCGTCATTCCGCTGAGTGCCGTAGGCCTCACGGTCGATATCGCCGTGGGCGATGCCGCGGCCGTGAGCTTCGCCCTGCATGGCCGGGCCGGCGTGTTCGCCGGCATCACCGACTGGGCCTATGCGCCCACCGGCTCGATCGTGACCATCACTGCCTCGACTCACGGAGAGGTCGCGCTTGCGACAGCCAAGGCCGAGGAGGTCTTCCCGCCCGCCTACCTCGCCGCCGACAGCTACCCCGTCACCGTGCGCGGTGCCGGCGCCTCCACGCGCCAGGTGAATCTGCAGGGTCATCCCGATACCTTCGCCGGCGCACATCGCCTGGTCTGGTGCGAGGT
>JBEGLG010000045.1:0-3664 GCA_041183645.1 Actinomycetota bacterium
GGCGAGCTGCACGATGTGCTGAGCGCCGGCCAGCGCGAGTTCGATCTCGAGACCGCCTCGATCAATGTCGCAGGCGAGCTACTCGATCTGCAGATGGGCGGCCGCCTTCACGAGGGCATCGACCCACTCGTCACCGGAGTGAGCCTGCGCACGCGCTATGACGCTCTATGGGATGAGATCACCGGCGAGCTGATCATCAGCCGCGAGGATCGCTACCTGCTCGAGGCTCGCATGCGACGGCTCAATGAGCTGGGGTTCGATGTCGCCGAACTGCAGGTGAGTACCCAGGCTGATGGCGATCACGTACGGGTGCAGCCGAAGGTTGTCGACGCCGGTCACCACTCTCGACGACTACTACTGCTGACCGGTCTCGACGTGGAGGAGAACCAGGCACGTCGGCTTCTCAATGATCTCGACTCGTTTCGCGTCAAGATCGGGCTCGACACCGACAGCGAGGAAGTCGCCGCGCATCGGTGGGTCAATGAGCGCTTCGAGCGGGTGATGGCTGCGGTTCCCCGTAGCCTGCGCGGCAAGCTCGAGCCTGCAGAGATCTTCCATGAGGTTCTCGAGCATCGCTGGTTCATGTCTGAGCAGGCAGTGGCGAGCGTTCCCTTCGAGACAGCGATCGCGCACTACGTTATGACGGTGCTCCCCAACAAGCCTGACGAGTCTGCCGTACTTGGCTCACGGATCGGCTCACCGAGTGATGACACAGCGGAGCTTCGCATCGTCCTCCCGCCCGATGAGTCACAGTGAAATCGGAACTCAGCTCGCTGATCGTGATCGTCGCGATCGCAGCAGCAGTGCCCCTGCTGGTAGGCCTGCTGCGCATCAAGGTGGCACAGGTAGTGCTTCTGCTCGTGGGCGGCATCATCTTCGGGCCGAGCATGCTCGGCTGGATCACCATCGATGACCCCATCTCCCTGCTCTCCGAGCTCGGGCTCGGCCTTCTCTTCTTCCTCGCCGGCATGGAGCTCGAAGGGCGCTCGATGCGCGGGCGCAGTGGGAAGCTCGCGGCGGCGGGCTGGATCACCTCGATCGTGCTCGCACTCGGCCTGAGCGCCTTGCTTGCCACGAGCGGAGTCATCAAGGACTTCGCCGGCTTCGCCATCGCGCTGACCTCCACCGCGCTGGGAACCTTGCTCCCGATCCTGCGCGATAACGGCACCCTGGGCGGTCGCTTCGGCACCTATTTCATGGGAGCCGGAGCGTGGGGTGAGCTCGGGCCGATCATCGCCATTGCCGTGTTCTTGAGCTCACGATCCTCCTGGGCAGCTCTCCTGACCCTCCTCGGCTTCTTCGTGATCGCCTTCATCATCGGCATGATCTCCCACGTACTCAACACCGAGAGAATTCGCACTGTCGTACTCGGCGGGTATCACACGAGCTCCCAGACAGGTGTCCGGCTAGCCATGCTGGTCATCGTGCTCTTCCTAGGCCTCGCCGTCGGTCTGGGATTCGACTCAGTTTTGGGTGCCTTCATCGCGGGAATCCTGGCGCGCCGCATCGTGCCGCGTGATGACGAGTCGCCACTCGAACTTCGTCTCGAGGCAGCGGCCTTCGGATTCTTCGTACCGGTCTTCTTCATTGTCTCCGGCGCCAAGCTCGACATCGACTCGATCATCGCCAACCCGCTTCCGATGATTCTCGCGTTCGTGGCCCTGTTCCTGGTCAGGGCGGTTCCGCAGTTCGTGATCTACCGCCATGCCATTCCCGACACTGCCGAGCGTGCGTCGTTCTCGCTGCTTGTCGGCACGGCACTGCCGATCATCGTCGCGCTGACGACGATTGAGGTCGCTGCGGGCGCGATGCGCACGGCGAGCGCGGCCGCACTGGTGGGCGCCGGAGCACTCACCGTGCTGGTATTCCCGCTCGCGGCCTCGATTCTGGGCAAGCGTGTCCGGAGCTCAGTCGATGACGAGCCCGCAGACGTGAGCGTCTAGGTCAGGAGCGAGCGAGCGCTGCTGCGTGCAGCGCGATGCTGGTGGCCACGGCCGCGTTCAACGACTCGGTGCTGCTCTCCATGTCGATGCCGACCAGCCAATCGCAGGTCTCGCTCACGAGCCGGCCGAGACCTTGGCCCTCCGAGCCGACCACGATGACGATGCTGCCGCCGATGACGGCGGGATCGAGATCCTGGAGTGACGTGCCGGAGTTCGCGGCAAGACCGATCACCGTGTAACCGGCCTTCTGCAGCCCCTGCAAAGCGCGAGTGAGGTTGGTGACCTGCGCGACAGGAACACGTGAGAGTGCGCCGGCTGAGGTCTTCCACGCACCGGGTGTGACACCTGTCGATCGACGCGACGGGATCACGATGCCGCCGGCACCGAATGCCGCTGCCGACCGGGCAATCGCACCCAGGTTGCGCGGATCAGTGACGCCATCGAGGGCGACGAGAACATTGGCAGTCTTGAGCTCGTCGAGCTCGGTGTACTCATACGCCGGCACCGAGAGCACCAGGCCCTGATGCACTCCACCATCGGTCATGCGATCGAGATCGGTGCGCGTGACCTCCATGATGGGGATTCGGAAGGCGGTCGCGAGCTTGAGCGCCTCGCGCCAGCGATCATCGGCCTCCATCTTGCTCTGCACGTAGAGCGCCTTCGCCGGGATCTTCGCGCGAAGTGCCTCGACAACGGAGTTGCGGCCCATGAGGAAGCCACCACCGTCGGCGGTCGGACGCATGCGGGGGCCCGAGGTGCGGCCCGCGGCCGCAACACCGGTGCGCTTGTTGATCTTCTTGCCCGCTGCCTCCTCGGCACGTCGAGCCGCCGCACGCTCACGGCGCGCAGCGGGATGATGCGGACGCTCGGTCGCCTTCGGGGTCGGGCCCTTCGGCTGCAGGCCCTTGCGGCGTGCGCCGCCCGTACCGACGGTCGGGCCCTTCTTGGTACCCGGATTGCGCATGGCTCCCTTGCGCTGTGAATTGCCTGCCATTACGCCTCCAGTGTCCAGCGGACACCAGTGGCGGTGTCCTCGATCTTGATGCCGATGGCATCAAGGCCGTCGCGAATGGCATCCGCTGCGGCAAAGTCCTTGCGAGCACGCGCCTCCTGGCGCTGATCGAGTGCGACGCGCACGAGAGCGTCGATCGTGGATCGAGTCGAGTCGGAATCCGAAGACGAGGACGACCAGGCCCACGGGTTCACGCCGAGGACGTCGACCATGGCGAGGACAGCAACGAATGCACTTCTCACCGCGGCGACATCGCCCCCGGTAAGTGCCGCATTGCCCTCGCGCACGGCCTCATGCAGCACTGCCATCGCGGCCGGCACCGAGAGGTCGTCGTCCATCGCGGCATCGAAATCGGCAGGACGCATTGACGTTCCCGTGCCATTCGAGGATTCAGTGACGTCGAGGAGGGCCTCATCGGAGTCGAGGGTCTCGAAGGCGCGCTGCAGGAAGCCCTCGATGCGGCGGTAGCCCTGGCCTGCCTCCTTCACGGACTCGTCGGAGTACTCGAGCATCGAGCGGTAGTGAGCGCCGACCAGGTAATAGCGCAACTCGACCGGGCGCACGCGCTGCACGATCTCGTCGACGAGAAGCGAATTGCCGAGCGACTTGCTCATCTTCTCGCCGGCTGTCGTGACCCAGGCGTTGTGCAGCCAGAAGTTCGCGAACGGATCACCGGCCGCATTCGACTGCGCGATCTCGTTCTCGTGAT
>JBEGLG010000046.1:0-5301 GCA_041183645.1 Actinomycetota bacterium
CAGGTCACTGAGGGGCTCGATCCAGCGCTCGGCCATGAGGAGTGACTTCACTCGATGGCCGGCTCCGACCGCGATGCGGATCACGGTCTCGCTCTCGGCGATGTAGATGCCCAGGCTCGGTTCATGCTTCGAGCGCCGGGCGACGTCAGTCAGCCCCGTGTAGTCAGAGATCTGGGGATCGGTCGCCTCATCAATATGTATCCGCGACATGGCTATTCGACGAAGTTGAACATCCAGCGGATTCCGAACTGGTCGGCGAAAGCCCCGTAGTAGGCGCCCCAGAACATCTTCTGCAGTTCAGTGATGTCGGATGCGCCTTCGCTGAGTGCGGAGAAGATTCGCTCAGTCTCGGCCAGGGAGTCAGGCTCGAGACTGATACTCACGTTGTTTCCGACGCTCACGACATGGCCCATGGACTCCAGAGCGTCGGTACCCATGAGCACCGTGGTTCCCAGCAACGGAAGCGACACATGCATCAGCTTGTTCCTGTCAGCTTCGCCGACTTCGAAGCCCGGCACGTCGCTCATGCGCTGCAGGTCGGAGAACTCACCACCGAAGACCGAACGATAGAACTCGAAGGCCTCCTCCGTATTGCCCTGGAAATTGAGGTAGATATTCGTTCGAGCCATGACGCCTCCCGCGGGTGAGGACGCCGACGCTAGCATCGTCGCATGACTTCCATCACGCCCAACCTGTGGTTCGACGGCAATGCCGAGGAGGCCGCGGACTTCTACGTCTCGCTCTTCCCCCACAGCAGTGTCGATAACGTGCACCGAGCGGCTGCTGAGAACCCCGGCACCGCTGAGGGCCAGGCTCTCGTCGTGAACTTCACCCTCGATGGCCGCGCATTCTCCGGCATCAACGGCGGGCCGTACTTCACCTTCAATGAGGCGATCTCCTTCGCCATCAGCTGCGCCGATCAGGCCGAAACCGATCGTTACTGGAATGCGCTGATCGCCGATGGTGGAAGCGAGGGCCAGTGCGGCTGGCTCAAGGATCGCTTCGGAGTCTCGTGGCAGGTGATCCCCCAGCAACTCGGCGAGTATCTCGGCGGCCCGGATGCCGACGGTGCCCGCCGTGCCATGCAGGCCATGCTCGGGATGACCAAGATCGACGTCGAGGGACTACGACGCGCATACGAGGGTGAATGAGCCTCCGCTGAACGGGCGGGATTCGGCCAAGCAGGGGAGAATTGAGACATGGCACAGGTGCGCTTCACCGTCACTCGCGAGATCGCGCTTCCTGCCGACCAGGTCTTCGCAGAGCTGATCGACTGGAAGGCTCACGAGGACTGGGTGCCCCTCACCACCGTCGTGATTCACACCGGTGACGGCGGCGTGGGCACGGAGTTCACCGCGACCTCGGGTATTCGCCCGCTGGCACTCCCCGACCGCATGCGGATCGACTCACTCGACGCCGAGGCGATGACCGTGCATGTCACCAAGCTCGGTCCGGTCCTCACCGGAACGGTGGAGCTCTCGGTGACGCCCACCGGGGCAGCCACGTGCCGACTCGACTGGCTCGAGGATGTTCGAGTGCCGGTGCTCCCCCAATTACTTGCCGCGCCCGTGGCAGCCGCGGCCCGACATGGATTCACGACGTCGATCAAGAAGATGGCGAAGAAGCTCGCTGCCTCGTGACCGACCTCTGACATGCTTTTCGCATGACATTCACGAATAGATTCGCCCGCCTCGCCTCCATCACGATCATCTCGGCCTGCGCCCTCGCGATTCCATCGACCGCCGCGCTCGCCGACACCGTCGCCGTCGACCCAGGCCCCGCCCTGAGCGCAGGCAAGCCCATCACCGGCTCCGGCCAGAACCTGCCCTCGATCAGCAACACCACGGCATGGCAGATCGGTGCGAATCCCGCCGCCAGCGTCACCGGCTACTACAACTCCGGCCAGGCGCTCAAGGATCAGTCCGATGTGGCCGCTGCGGCACTGAAGTGGACGCGCACCTGGGTCAAGAACGAGTGCGGAAGCACCAAGCCCGCGAAGGTCCGCGCCTGCAAGGCAGCCGCGGTGTTCGATATCGATGAGACTCTCCTGAGCAACTACGACTGGTTCGCGGCAGCGAATCCCCAGTTCACCATCGACTCTGCTGCCTCCGCCGCCGCGAATGCGAACTGCACCCTGCCCGTGATCGCCCCGACCCGAGCGCTGTTCAACAGCTTCAAGAAGCTCGGCGTCACGCCATTCATCATCACGGGCCGACCCGAGGCCGATCGCGATGCGACCGCAGCCTGTCTGGCGAAGGCCGGAGTGACCGGATACGAAAGCCTCATCCTCAAGCCGGTGGGCAACACGCAGACGGCAGCCCAGCGCAAGGCCGACCAGCGCAAGGCGCTCATCCAGCAGGGTTGGAAGATCGGCCCCAGCATCGGCGATCAGGTCAGCGACATGGCACACGGCTCCATGGCCCACGGCTTCCTGCTGCCGAACGCGATGTACTTCATCGCCTGATCGAGCACATCACAGACGAGAGCCCGGTCCTCGCGGACCGGGCTCTCGTCTGTGATGCGTGCGTGGGCTAGCCCTTCATGGCCGCATGGCGGCCGGCGATGAAACCGAAGGTCATGCCAGGGCCGAGGGTGCCGCCGGCGCCGCCGTAGACACCGGCTGTCGGCGAGGACATCGCATTCGAGCAGATGTACAGGCCGTCGATCGGCTTGTCATTCCAGTCGATGACCTGGGCGTCAGCGTTCATGCGCGGACCGCCGCAGGTGCCGAGAACGCCTGACTCCATCTTCACCGCGTAGAACGGTGCGGTGTCGATCGGGCCGAGGGTGCGATAGACACCCTCGTAATTACGATCGCCCCAGAAGTTGTCATACGTGTTGTCGCCACGACCGAACTCGGTGTCGCGCCCGTTCGCCACATCGGCATTGAACTTCGTGACGGTCTGATCCAGCACCTTGCCATCGAGACCGAGCTTGTTACCGAGCTCCTCGACCGTGTCGGCACTGACCGCCCACGGCGGCGCGACGCCGGCCTGAGTCGTGTTGAAGAAGCGATAGGTATCGACGTAGGTCTGGTCGACGATGATCCAGAACGGAAGGTTCACGTAGTCGTGGCGATTGGCATCCCAGTTGAAGAGCACCGGGCCGACGGCGTTGTAGTTCGCCGCCTCGTTGACGAAGCGCTTGGCATCGCGATTGACGAGGATGCCGCGCGGACGAGTGCGCTCGGAGTTTCCGATCAGGTAGTTCGCCTTGCCCTTGCCATGGGCGGCGAGCTCCATGCTCGACTGCAGCCACCACGACTTGCCCATGTTGCCCAGGCTCGCGCCCACCTCCATGGCCATCAGAAGGCCGTCGCCCTCGCACTCGGGAACGCTCACGGGGCCGGTCATCGGGCCACGCAGGAACGAGTTGACGAGGCGCTCATTCCATTCGAAGCCGCCGGTGGCGATGATGACGCCCTTGCGCGCCTTGATGCGCAGCTCCTTGCCGCCCTCTTCAGTGACGACGCCGACCACGCGGTTGCCGTCATGGATGAGGTGGCGTGCACGCGACTCGCGGTGCAGCGGAATGTTGCGATCGAGTACGCCCTTGAGCAGCGAGCCGATGAGTGCCTGGCCCTGGCCGCGGCAATCACGCGCCTCGCGATCGGCGAGCTCCTCCTCGCTCAGCCCGGGCGAGTAGTAGTCCTCGATCATGCTGGTGCGACGCGGCCATCCGGTCTTCGGCGGGTTCACCCACTTCGCCCACGAGCCGAGCTCGACGAAGGGGAATACGTCGTTGTCGAGTGAGCGGCTGCCGTACTCCTTGGCGCCTTCGGCCCACGACTGGTAGTCGGGGAAGCCCTCGAACAGGCGCAGCTTGACCGGAGTCTTCTCCTCGAACCAGCGGAGCATCTCCGGGCCCTCTTCGAGGAAGGCGCCGAAGGTCTCGGGCTCGAGGTGGCCGTCATCCGCGAGGCCATCGACGTAGGTCACGACTTCCTCGAAGGAATCCTCGACCCCGTACTTCTCCTGCTGGTCGTTCAGCGGGATCCAGAGCATGCCTCCCGACATCGCCGAGGTGCCGCCGATCATGCCGAACTTCTCGAGAATCAGAACCTCGCCGGCCCCGAAGTCGTGCGCGGCCATCGCTGCGGTGAGGCCACCGCCGCCGGTGCCCAGGACGACGACGTCGACCTCCATGTCGAAGTTCTGCTCGCTCATGCGCTCTCCTCGTGACGCCCGATGGGCATAGGTGTTGCCGGGCTCCGCCCGTCTCAATGCCCCGACGATATCCGCTTAGGGGCAGTTTGAGAAGCCACTTGGCATGCAAAACATGCCAGATGGCATGAGTCGCCGCCGCGACTGCCGACCTCAGGGCAGAATGCCCCCATGCCCGTACTGGTCGACCACGAGCGGACCCGAGATCGCATTGCCGAGCTGGCGTGCGGGATCGTGGCCCGCGAGGGCCTGCACGCCCTGACCATGAGGCGCATCGCCACCGAGGCGGGCACCAGCCGCGCCATCGTCAGCACCTATTTCCGCGATATGCGCGATCTCGTGCTGGCCACCTTCCAGTGGACAGCGGCGAAGCAGGTCACCTATATCGAGGCGGCCGAGGCCCAGGGCCTAGGACTCGAGGGATGCATCGAGGCACTCCTTCCCCTGGACGAGGAACGACTCAACGACTGGCGAGTCACGATCGCCTTTCTGGGGTACGCCGTTGCCGACGAGGAGCTTGCCGCAATCGAGCGACAGCGCATCGACGGCGCCGTGGTGCGCTTCGAGAAAGTGCTCACCCGCGAGCAAGGGCTCGCCAAGCCGACGGCTCAGACCAGGCGCGAGGCCCAGCGCCTCGTGTCGTGCCTGCTCGGCGTCGCCATCGACTACTCCTTCGATCCCAGCGCGCAGGCGCAGCCGAGAATGCGCAAGCAGATGGTGGATCGCGTGCTCGGAAAGATCGACTAGAGCTTTCGACGCCCCGTCAGGCCCACGTCGAGAGTGATCTCATCCCCGACCTCGATGCCTTCAGCTCGGCGCACGGCCACCTTGAGCGGCACGATGTAGACACCGTCCTTGGGGAACACCGACGTCGTGAAGGACGTCTCGCCGATGCGCACATCGACCGGGATCGCTCCCCAGCCGTAACTCAGGGAGGCGGCGTCGTCAGCGAGATCAGCGCTTGCCTCGTCGGGCATTGATACGAAGTGATGTGGAGCCGGCCCGCGCCATTCCCAGACACGTGCGCTGAAGCGCCAGCTCACGCGGTACTCCGATCCTGGATCTCCCACGCGTGATCGGTGAAGTGATAGCCGGAACGGCGTAAGTAATAGGCCTCGGGCCAGGTTTCCTTGCGCAG
>JBEGLG010000047.1:0-2951 GCA_041183645.1 Actinomycetota bacterium
GTCGAGAGTCAGGCCGGCGGTGAGCTGGCCGGCGATGGAGATCAGCGCGAAGACCAGGACACCCAGTCGCGGCACTCCCCACGAGGCCGTCGAGATGAACGTGACGCCCATGGCACCGCCCAGGAACATCCACCACGGGCCACTCGTCGGGAACTGAGCCTTGGCGCCGAGGAAGAGGACCCCGATCACCGCGGCGATGAGCAGGATCGACGTGCCGAAGCCGAACGCCACCCAGGTGGCCGAGAAGGGCTGACGTGCAGCCGCGCTCGTGCGGCCATTCAGGGCCTGCTGCACCGCCACGGCAGCGCCGGCGAACATCGCCAGGAAGATCGCGTAGTACCGAGCATCACCGCCGCCGAGGCGGGTCGAGACGGCGACGATCACTGCAGCAATGGCGATGAGCGCCGAGAGCACGCGCCGAACCGTGATGTGCTGGCGGCCGATCGGACCCAGTCCATAGTGATCGACGACCAGGGAGTTCAGGGTCTGCCCTGCCACGATGCCGACCGAGAACATGGCGACCCCGATGAGTGCGACAGTGAAGCTCTGCGAGGCCACGAAGATGCCGCCCAGTACGCCCGAGGGAAGTGCCCACCACGGAAGGCTGCGATCACGCAACGAGGCGATGATGCGACCGAGGCCCGCGTGCATTGACTTGGAGAAGATCATCGCGATGGAGATGATGATGAAGCCCGAACCGAAGGAGATCAGCGCGGCCTGAACTCCATTACCGGTGTGATGGGTGAGCTCACCATTGGCCCGTGCCTGAATCGCGACACTGAAGCCACCGAAGATCCAGATGACCAGGAATGTGCCGAATCCGAGGTGGCGCTGTGTCATGGGGCCCTTAATGGAAGAAGTGACGCGTGCCGGTGAGGTACATCGTCACGCCGGCCTCCTTGGCAGCGGCGATGACCTCCTCATCGCGCACTGAGCCGCCGGGCTGCACGACTGCGGTGACGCCGGCATCGAGAAGTACCTGAAGTCCATCCGCGAACGGGAAGAAGGCATCGGACGCAGCGACGGAGCCGACGATGCGATCACCGGCGCGATCAACGGCGAGCTTCGCGGAGTCGACGCGATTGACCTGGCCCATGCCGACGCCGACCGCAGCGCCGTTCTTGGCCACCAGGATCGCATTCGACTTCACGGAGCGGCAGGCGCGCCAGGCGAACTCGAGATCGGCAAGGGTCGCGGCATCGGCCGGATCACCGCACGCGAGAGTCCAGGTCGAGCTGTCGTCGCCGGCTGCATCGACGGCATCGACGTTCTGCTGCAGCATGCCACCGCTGATGATGCGCATCTCGCGAACACCGGCCGTGGGCGGCTCGACGATGAGCACGCGCAGGTTCTTCTTCGCACTGAGAATCTCGCGTGCCGCCGGCTCGACGGCCGGTGCCACCAGCACCTCAGTGAAGACATCGCCCATGGCAGTGGCCATCTCGGCAGTGACCGCGCGATTCGCCGCGACAACGCCGCCGAAGGCCGAGACAGGATCGGTGGCGAATGCCTTGCCATAGGCGTCGGCAATATCAGTGCCCACGGCGATGCCGCACGGGTTCGCGTGCTTGATGATCGCCACGGTCGGCTCGGAGTGATCGAAGGCCGCACGGCGTGCAGCGTCGGCATCGACGTAGTTGTTGTACGACATCTCCTTGCCCTGCAGCTGCTCGCCCGCTGCCAGGCCGCTGGGCGCACCCGCATTGACGTAGACCGCGGCCTGCTGATGCGGGTTCTCGCCGTAGCGCAGGACGTTCTCGCGCTGCCATGCCGCGCCGGCGAAGGCGGGGAAGCCGGAGTCGTCGGGACTGACGACAGTTCCGAGCCAGGTAGCTACGGCAATGTCGTAGGTCGCGGTGTGCGCGAAGGCCTCGGTCGCAAGGGCGGCACGCTGCGCGAGGGTGAAGCCCTCCCCTGCCACGGCCTCGAGCACGTCGGCATACCGGGCGGGTGAGGTGACGACGGCGACATTCGCGTAGTTCTTCGCCGACGCTCGCACCATGGCCGGGCCGCCGATGTCGATCTGCTCGACGCAGTCGTCGACATCGGCTCCGGAGGCGACGGTCTGGGTGAAGGGATAGAGGTTGACGACAACCAGCTCGAAGGCAGCGATGCCGAGCTCGTCGAGCTGCTGCTTGTGAGACTTCTTGCGCAGGTCGGCCAGCAGGCCACCGTGAATCTTCGGATGTAGGGTCTTCACGCGACCGTCGAGGCACTCGGGGAAGCCGGTGACGTCAGGGACCTGGGTCACGGCGAAGCCCGCGTCGGCAATGGTCTTCGCTGTCGAGCCGGTGGAGACCATCTCGACCCCCGCAGCGGCCAGCCCCGCGGCCAGCTCGAGGAGCCCGGTCTTGTCGTAGACCGACACGAGTGCGCGGCGGATGGGGCGAGTGCTCATTGCTGTGCTCCGATCATGTGCGTGACCACGTCGACAAGGAGTCGACGCTCGTGAACCTTGATGCGTTCGTGCAGGGTTTCCTCGGTGTCATCGGGCTCAATGACCACCGCAGCCTGGGCAATGACGGCTCCGGTATCGACTCCCTCATCGACGTAATGCACCGTGCAGCCGGTGACCTTCACGCCGTAGGCCATCGCATCTCGCACGCCATGCGCACCCGGGAAGGACGGAAGCAGCGCGGGATGCGTGTTGATGATGCGGCCGCGGTAGGCCTCAATGATCTCGGTTCCGATGATGCGCATGAATCCCGCGCTCACGATCAGATCGGGCTCGACTGCGCGGATGGCGGCGAGAAGCCCGGCATTCCAGTCGGCTCGCGAGGCGAAGTCAGCGGGACTCACGGTGAACGCGGCAATGCCCGCCTCCGCAGCGCGCTGAAGTGCGAAGGCGTCAGGGGTGTCGGAGCCGACCGCGACCACGGAGGTGCCGACCGGTGAGTCGAGGAGTGACTGCAGCAGGGATCCCGAGCCGGAGGCCAGAACCAGGATGCGCG
>JBEGLG010000048.1:0-25267 GCA_041183645.1 Actinomycetota bacterium
ACGACTACTACCAGCCTGAGGCGTACATCCCGCAGAGTGATACCTACATCGAGAAGGACTCCTCGATCAACGAGGAGGTCGAACGCCTTCGGCATTCCGCGACCAACAGCCTGCTCACGCGGCGTGATGTGCTGGTCGTGGCCACGGTCTCGGCCATCTACGGCCTGGGAACACCTCAGGAGTATGTCGACCGGATGATCAGGCTGAGTGTCGGCGAGTCCATCGACCGTGACACTCTGCTCCGCAGCCTCGTCGATATCCAGTACACGCGCAACGACATCGCATTCCAGCGCGGAACCTTCCGCGTGCGCGGCGACACTGTCGAGATCTTCCCCGTGTACGAGGAGCATCCGATTCGTATTGAGATGTTCGGCGATGAGATCGAGCGCCTCATGACCCTTCATCCGGTCACCGGCGAGATCATCACCGACGATTCGCAGACGCACGTGTTTCCGGCAACCCATTACGTGGCAGGTCCTGAGCGCATGCAGCGTGCCATCGCGCAGATCGAGGAGGAACTGGCAACTCGGCTGGCCGAGCTCGAGGCCCAGGGCAAGCTGCTGGAGGCACAGCGACTTCGCATGCGCACGACCTACGACCTCGAGCTCATGCAGCAGATGGGCTCGTGCGCAGGCATCGAGAACTACTCGCGTCATATCGATGGTCGTGAGCCAGGCTCCCCGCCGAACTGCCTGCTCGACTACTTTCCCGAGGACTTCCTCATCGTGATCGATGAATCGCACGTCACCGTGCCGCAGATCGGTGCAATGTACGAAGGCGACATGAGCCGTAAGCGCACCTTGGTAGATCACGGATTCCGGCTGCCGAGCGCCATGGACAACCGCCCCCTGAGATTCGGCGAATTCGAGGAGCGCATCGGACAGGCGATCTATCTCTCCGCGACGCCGGGCAAGTACGAGCTCGCCAAGGTCGAGGGCGATGTGGTCGAGCAGGTGATCCGACCCACCGGGCTTGTCGATCCTCAGGTTGTCATCAAGCCGACCAAGGGTCAGATCGACGACCTGATGGGGGAGATCAAGACCCGCGTTGCCCGCGATGAGCGCGTGCTCGTCACCACCCTGACGAAGCGGATGGCCGAAGATCTCACCGACTACCTTCTCGAGCACGGAGTGAAAGTCCAGTACCTCCACTCCGATGTCGACACCCTCCGCCGTGTCGAGCTACTCCGAGAGCTCAGGATGGGCGTCTTCGATGTGCTTATCGGTATCAATCTGCTTCGCGAGGGCCTGGATCTTCCGGAGGTATCACTGGTAGCCATCCTCGATGCCGACAAGGAGGGCTTCCTTCGCTCCGAGACCAGCCTCATCCAGACAATCGGTCGCGCTGCTCGCAATGTCTCGGGCCAGGTGCATATGTACGCAGACAAGATCACTCCCTCGATGCGCAATGCCCTCGACGAGACTGATCGGCGACGAGCCAAGCAGGTGGCCTATAACCTCGAGCGCGGACTCGATCCGCAGCCCCTGCGGAAGAAGATCGCTGACATCACCGACCTGCTCGCACGCGAAGATGCCGACACGGTGGCACTGCTCGCCGAACGCGAGGCCGGCCCGAAGTCCAAGAGACGTCAGCCAGCAGCGATATCCGAGCTGGTGACGCTCATCGAGGACCTCACGGCACAGATGCACGCAGCAGCTGCCGAACTGCAATTCGAATTGGCCGCGCGACTTCGCGATGAGGTCGGGGATCTCAAGCGTGAGCTGAGGGGCATGCAGGAGGCTACTTCTCGATGATCGTCTCGCTGCTCACCTGGAGCGTCACGCTGGTGGCACTCCTGGCCATCATCATCTTCGACCTGATCATTGTCGACAGACGGCCGCATGAGTTCACGCCGCGTGATGCCACGAAGTGGATTGTTGTCTACATCCTGCTCGCGATGGCCTTTGCTGGCTTCGTCTGGGTCGAATACGGAGCGGGCTACGCCGGCCAGTTCCTCGCGGGCTACCTCACCGAATACTCGCTCAGCGTCGACAATCTCTTCGTCTTCCTGGTCATCATGACCAGTTTCGCCGTGCCGACAGCTCTGCAGCATCGAGTTCTGCTCGTGGGCATCGTGATCGCACTGGCACTCCGAGGGATCCTGATCGTCATCGGTGCCGAGATCATCAACCGCTTCCAGGGGGTGTTCTTTCTCTTTGCCGTCTTCCTGTTCTTCACCGCCTGGAAGGTCTGGTCTGGACAGGAGGAGGAACCGGATCCCGAGAGCAATCGCATGGTGAGATTCATCGGGTCACGTGTTCCGACCACAGCCGACTATGACGGCACGCATCTGATCACCAGGGTTGACGGAAAGCGGTTCCTCACTCCGCTGGCCATGGTCATGCTTGCCATCGGCACCACTGACCTGCTGTTCGCACTGGACTCGATTCCGGCGGTGTTCGGCATTACGAGCGAGGCCTACCTCGTATTCGCCGCCAACGCCTTCGCCCTCATGGGGCTTCGCCAGCTGTACTTCCTCATCCGCGATCTCATCACGAAGCTCCGGCACCTGAACAAGGGAATCGCCCTGATTCTCGTCTTCATCGGAGTCAAGCTCCTCCTGGAAGCCTGTCATTCCGTGCTGGGCTGGGATGTACCTCTCGTACCCGTGTGGCTCTCGCTCGTCGTCATCGTCGTGATTCTCGTCGTGACGACACTCGTCAGTCTCCGTCCGCATACTCACGAGAGCTGATCACCCTGAGGAAGCCGGTGAGAATCTCGCAGAAACCCAGACCGAATGTGGACTCCTACGACCTCTGGAGTTTCCTGTCGTCGTGACTTACCATCGTCGCGCGAGCCAGTCGTCAAGACTGGGACGCTCTGCGCCGATTGTCGTGTCGTGACCATGGCCGGGGTACACCCAGGTCTCATCGGGCAGAGCGAAGAACTCGCGCACGACACCGGAATAGAGCGAGTCAAAGTCGTCATCACTCAAGGTGCGCCCGATCCCGCCCGGGAACAGGCAGTCACCGGTGAAGAGGTGTCCGTGCCCCGACGGATCGTCATAGAGCACGCTGATCGACCCTTCGGTGTGTCCGGCCAACTCGAAGACCCGCATGCTGATCTCCCCGAAGTCGAGCGTGGATCCCGCCGACACCTCGATGTCAGTGGGCACCGGGATTTCTCGGGCATCGATCTTCCCGGCGACCGTGCGAGCGCCGGTGCGGTCAATGACCTCGGCCAGAGCCTGCCAGTGATCAGCATGCCGATGCGTGGTGAGCACGTAGTCGAGCGAGCCATCGCCGACCAGTTCCAGGAGGCGATCGGGCTCTGCAGCCGCATCAATGAGCAGCGAGGCACCCGTCGCCGTGCACCGGAGGAGGTAGGCATTGTTGTCGTACGGGCCGACGGCGAGCTTGCTGATCAGAAGACCCGGGAGCTCACGCACATCGGCCGGGCCAGCGACGGTCACGCGTCCGTTATACATTCGTCCTCCACAGGCCATTGATCAGGAAAGAGCAGCGTGAGCGACCAGCTGGTTGTCAGAGGTGCCCGCGAGCACAACCTTAAGGACGTCTCGCTTGAGCTGCCGCGCGATGCCCTCATCGTGTTCACGGGTCTCTCCGGGTCGGGAAAGTCGAGCCTGGCCTTCGACACGATCTTCGCCGAGGGGCAGCGCCGATACGTGGAGAGCCTGTCGGCGTATGCGCGACAGTTCCTCGGCCAGATGGACAAGCCTGATGTCGACTTCATCGAGGGCCTCTCACCGGCAGTGTCGATCGACCAGAAGTCGACATCGCGCAACCCACGCTCGACCGTGGGCACGATCACCGAGGTCTACGACTATCTCCGCCTGCTGTTCGCCCGGATCGGCAAGCCGCACTGCCCGGTATGCGGCTCACTGATCAGCCGCCAGACCCCTCAGCAGATCGTCGATCAGGTCCTGGAGCTCGAGGAGGGCACGCGCTTCCAGGTTCTCGCTCCGGTGATCCGCGAACGCAAGGGCGAGTACGCGGAACTCTTCCGTCAGCTGACGGCGCAGGGCTACTCGCGCGCACGAGTCGACGGAGTGGTCTACGGACTCGACGACGTCCCGACGCTGAAGAAGCAGGAGAAGCACACGATCGAGGTGGTGATCGACAGGCTCGCGGTGAAGGCCTCGGCACGTCGGCGCCTGACGGATTCCGTCGAGACAGCACTGAAGCTTGCCCACGGGCTCGTGATCCTGGAATTCGTCGATCTCGACGAGAAGGACCCGAACCGCGAGCGCACGTTCAGCGAGCATCTCGCCTGCGCGAAGGATGGCCTCTCCTTCGAGGAGCTGGAGCCGAGGTCGTTCTCCTTCAATTCGCCGTTCGGAGCCTGTCCCGACTGTGCCGGACTCGGTACTCGTCGTGAGGTCGACGCCGAACTCATCGTCCCGAATGCCGAGCTCACCTTGAATGAGGGAGCCATCTCGGTCTGGGCGGGCGGCAATGTCTCCGACTACTTCAAGAGACTTCTAGTCGCGCTATGCGAGGAACTCGGCATCGACATGGATACGCCGTGGGCCAAGCTGCCTGCCGCGGCACGCAAGTCGATTCTCCACGGCCATCCGACCGAGCTTCACGTGAAGTACAAGAATCGCTACGGCCGGCAGCGCAGCTATTTCACCGAGTACGAGGGCGTGGCCCCCTACATCGAGCGCCGTCACTCGGAGTCCGAGACCGATGCCTCGCGGGAGCGATTCGAGGGGTTCATGCGAGAGGTGCCCTGCGCCTCGTGCGCAGGGGCTCGGCTGAAGCCGCTGTCACTCGCCGTCACGATCTCCGACCACTCGATTGCCGACATCGCCGGCCTCCCGATCGGGGAGTGCTCCGCGCTTCTCGGCTCACTGAAGCTCGGCAAGCGCGACTCCGCGATCGCGAGCCGAGTGCTCAAGGAAGTCAACGAACGCCTCCAGTTCCTCATCGACGTCGGCCTGCATTACCTGTCACTCGATCGACCGGCAGCAACCCTGGCAGGAGGCGAGGCCCAGCGCATCCGCCTGGCCACGCAGATCGGCTCCGGGCTCGTGGGCGTGCTTTACGTACTCGATGAGCCGAGCATCGGTCTGCACCAACGCGATAATCGTCGGCTGATCGAGACCCTGGTACGACTGCGCGACCTGGGCAACACCCTCATCGTCGTCGAGCATGACGAGGACACCATCCGCATGGCCGACTGGGTCGTCGACATCGGCCCCGGCGCGGGCGAGCATGGCGGACACATCGTCGTGAGCGGTCCGGTCGATGACCTCCTCAATCATCCGGACTCCGTCACCGGTCAGTACCTCACCGGCCGGCGAAGCATTGCGATCCCGGCCGATCGCCGACCTGTCACCGACCGCCTTCTCACGGTGCATGAGGCCACTGAGCACAACCTCACGAAGGTCACGGTCGAGTTCCCCTTGGGCTGCCTCGTGGCCGTCACGGGCGTCAGCGGTTCCGGAAAGTCGACCCTGGTCAACGACGTCCTCTTCAACGTCCTCAGTCGCGACATCAACGGCGCACGGCTCGTGCCCGGGCGCCATAAGAAGGTCACCGGACTCGAGCATCTCGACAAGGTTGTCCATGTCGATCAAAGCCCCATCGGTCGCACGCCTCGCAGCAACCCGGCTACGTACACGGGCGTCTTCGATCACATTCGCAAGCTCTTCGCCGACACACCTGAGGCCAAGGTGCGCGGTTATCAGCAAGGTCGCTTCTCATTCAACGTCAAGGGAGGCCGATGCGAGGCCTGCTCCGGCGACGGCACGCTGAAGATCGAGATGAACTTCCTGCCCGATGTCTATGTGCCGTGCGAGGTATGCCAAGGCGATCGATACAACCGCGAGACCCTCGAGGTCCACTACAAGGGCAAGACCATTGCCGAGGTTCTCGACATGCCCATCGAGGAGGCTCTGGAGTTCTTCTCCGCCGTACCGCCGATCGCGCGTCATCTGCGGACTCTGGTCGAGGTCGGCCTGGGCTACGTGCGCATGGGTCAGTCAGCGCCGACACTCTCCGGTGGTGAGGCCCAGCGCGTCAAGCTCGCAGCCGAGCTTCAGAAGCGATCGACGGGTCGCACCATCTACGTCCTCGACGAGCCGACGACAGGCCTGCACTTCGAGGACATCAGCAAGCTTCTAGGAGTCCTTCACTCACTTGTCGACAAGGGCAATAGCGTGCTGGTGATTGAGCACAATCTCGATGTCATCAAGACCGCTGACTGGGTGATCGACATGGGGCCCGAAGGCGGTTCCGGTGGCGGAAAGGTGGTGGCCCAGGGAACCCCCGAGACTGTCGCCGGCACGAAGGGCAGCTACACGGGCGAATTCCTCGCCGAGATCCTCGGCTCCGCCGCAGTCACCAAGGCACCCGCGAAGCGACGCAAGGCCTGAGCATGGCCGATCCGTCCACGTATCGTCCGGCTGCCGGGCAGATTCCCACGGATCCTGGGGTCTATCGCTTTCGTGATGCTCGCGGCCAAGTGATCTACGTGGGCAAGGCCAGGAACCTCCGGTCACGACTGAGCAGTTACTTCGCCGACATCACGACCCTGCATCCGCGCACGGCCACGATGGTCACGACGGCCGAGTCGGTGGATTGGGTCGTGGTCTCCACCGAGGTCGAGGCCCTGACTCTCGAATACGCGTGGATCAAGGAATTCGATCCACGCTTCAACGTGCGCTTTCGCGATGACAAGTCGTACCCGATGCTCATGGTGAGCACGAGTGACGAGTTCCCTCGTGTTGCCGTCGTGCGCGGGGCCAAGCGCAAGGGCTGGACCTACTACGGGCCGTTCGCCCATGCCTGGGCAATCCGCGACACGGTCGATGAACTTCTCAAGGTCTTCCCGGTACGCAGCTGTCGCGATGGAGTCTTTCGACGCGCAGCGCAGGTCGGTCGTCCCTGCCTTCTCGGGTACATCGATAAGTGCAGTGCACCGTGCGTGGGGCGCATCGGGGAGACCGAGTACCGAGACATCGTGAATGACTTCTGCAGCTTCATGGACGGGCAGACCGATCGGTTTATCCGCGAGATCGAACTGGAGATGAAGTCAGCCGCCGAGAATCAGGCATACGAAGAGGCCGCACGGCTGCGAGATCGTCTCACCGCGCTCACTCGAGCCACCGAGCGCAACGCCGTGGTCTTCGGTGACGGAACCGATGCCGATCTCATCGCCATGGTCGAGGATCCGCTCGAGCTGGCCGTCCAGGTATTCAATGTGCGCTCCGGGCGCATCCGTGGCGAGCGAGGGTTCGTGCTCGAGAAGGCCGAGGATCTCGATACCTCGGGGTACATGAGCCGAGTTCTTCAGTACTTGTACGCCGATGATCCTGAGGCGAGCATCCCGCGCGAAGTGCTCCTCTCGGATCCGACTGGCGATTCCACTGCCTGGCAGGAGTGGCTCTCGCAGAGGCGAGGCTCCCAGGTCGATCTGCGCGTGCCCCAGCGCGGCGATAAGCGATCACTCATGGAGACAGCTTCCGCGAATGCAGTCAATACGCTCGCCGCTCACAAGACCCGCCGAGCAGGTGATCTCACCACTCGGAGTATTGCGCTGACCGAGATCCAGGAATCCATCGGCCTCGCCGAGGCGCCGCTGCGTATTGAGTGCATCGATATCTCGACCCTTCAGGGCACCGATACGGTTGCCTCGCTCGTGGTCTTCGAGGACGGCCTGCCGCGCAAGAAGGACTACCGGACGTTCATCATCAAGAACGTGCATGCCGATGACACGGCAGCAGTGGCCGAGGTGGTGTGCAGGCGCTTCGCGAACGTCGACAACGGCGTGGTGGATGCCGAGCCGCGAGGTCGCTTCGCGTATCCGCCGTCGCTGCTGGTCATCGATGGCGGACAGCCACAGGTCAGGGCAGCCCAGGATGCGCTCATGGCCATCGGCATCAACGATGTTCCGGTCATCGGCCTGGCCAAGCGTCTCGAGGAGGTCTGGCTGCCGGGGGAGTCCGATCCCGTCATCATGCCTCGCACCAGCGAGGGGCTTTATCTCCTTCAGCGAGTTCGCGATGAGGCTCACCGCGTAGCGATCAGCTTCCATCGGAAGCGACGCAGCAAGCGATCCACCGCGAGTGCGCTCGATGGCATTCCCGGACTCGGCGACACCAAGCGGAAGGCACTCCTGCGTCACTTCGGCACGGTGCGCGCCATCAGGGCCGCGTCGACGGCAGAATTACAGGAGGTCGCCGGCATCGGCAGTGCGCTGGCATCGACGATCCATGACCATCTGCACGCGAACGACGAGGGGAACTCATGACGCATGAGGAGGGCACTGATTTCCAGGTGGCGATCGTCACCGGAATGTCGGGGGCTGGTCGTTCCACCGCCGCTCGCGCCATGGAGGATCTCGGCTGGTTCGTGATCGACAACCTTCCGCCGACCCTGCTGCCGCAGGCAATCGATCTGGCGCGCAGGAGTCCGGATATCGCCAAGGTCGCTGTCGTGGTCGACGTACGCGGCGGTTCGTTCTTCCGTCAGCTCAGCGAGGCCCTGGACGCACTGCCGCGCGAGCAGATCTACATTCGCACGCTGTTCCTCGAGGCTTCTGACGAGTCACTCGTTCGCCGATTCGAGTCGTCACGTCGCCCGCATCCCCTCCAGGGCGAACAGCGCATCATGGACGGGCTGCAGCGCGAGCGCGAGCTGCTGGGTGACATTCGCGCGAATGCCGATGTCGTCATCGACACCACGAGCATCAATGTTCATGATCTGCGCCGCAAGGTCGAGGCGGCATTCGCCGACCAGGAGCCACTCGCACTCCATGCCACGGTGCTGTCGTTTGGCTTCAAGTACGGAATCCCGGTCGATGCTGACCTGATCGCCGACGTCCGCTTCCTGCCCAACCCCTTCTGGGATCCGATGCTCCGCGAGCAGACCGGGCTCGATGCGGCGGTCTCGGCCTCCGTGCTGGGCCACGATGCCGCAGCAGAGTTCCTCGACGCGTATACGAGAGTGATCAACGTGGTGAGCGCCGGATATGTCGTCGAAGGCAAGCGCTACGTGACGATCGGTATCGGCTGCACCGGCGGGAAGCATCGATCGGTCGCCATGTCCGAGGCACTCGCCGAGCGCCTGAGGGCCGAAGGAATCCAGACCCTCGTCATGCATCGGGATCTGGGCCGGGAATGAGCCGACGCACGATCATCCGACGATCGGCCACCGGGCCGCAGGTCGTCGCTCTCGGTGGTGGGCATGGGCTCGCGGCAACGCTGCGCGCCCTTCGCCGCGTCACTGACCAGATCACGGCAGTCGTCGGTGTCGCTGACGACGGTGGCTCGAGCGGAAGACTTCGCGAGGAGTTCGGAGTGCTGCCGCCGGGCGACCTACGCATGGCCCTGGCGGCTCTGTGCGGCGACGACACCTGGGGCCGCACCTGGAGCGATGTCATCCAGCACCGCTTCGGCGGTGATGGCGACCTCGGAGGCCATTCGGTCGGGAATCTGCTCATCACGGCGCTGTGGGAGGAGACCCACGACACCGTGATCGGCCTCGACTGGCTCGGTGCGCTGCTCGAGGCACAGGGGCGGGTACTTCCGTGCAGCACGGTTCCCCTCGAGATCGTCGCCGACGTCACCGGCCTCGATTCGGCGAATCCCGATCATGTGGCCATCGTGCGCGGACAGGTGGCGGTGGCGACCACCCTCGGAACCGTCGAGCGGATCGGGCTGGAACCGTCGAATCCGCCGGCCTGCCCGGAAGCAGTGGCCGCCATCCTCAACTCCGATGTGGTCATCCTCGGCCCTGGCTCGTGGTTCACCTCGGTCCTGCCGCATCTGCTCATCCCCGAACTCGCTGACGCCATCGTCACGAGCTCGGCCCGGAAGGTGCTGGTGATGAATCTCGACCCGCACCGCGACTCGGAAACGGCCGGCGTCCCCGTCCGAGCACAACTCGACATGCTGCATGCACTCGAGCCACGGCTGCGCCTTGATGCGGTAATCGCCGACCCTCGGCACATCGTCGATACCGAGGGGCTTCGGGAGGGTTGCCGATCGGCCGAGCTGATCCTGGCCGGGGTCGGACACACCCATCCAAGCCGTGCCGGCACCCACGATCCCGATCGACTGGCCGTGGCCTTCGGCACTGTGTTCGAATCGCTGGGATAAATGCGGGCGTGCGCGACACGCCCGACCGCGTGTCATGGCAGGATGCGCCCATGGCCATGACCTCAGCAGTGAAGGACGAACTCAGTCGCGTCGAGATCACGAAGGCCTGCTGCCGGAAGGCGGAGGTCTCGACGATCCTCAGATTCGCCAGCGGCCTGCACATCATCTCCGGCCATATCGTCATCGAGGCCGACCTCGATGCGGGTGCCACAGCCCGGCGCCTGCGCAAGGACCTTTTCGACATCTATGGGCATGACAGCGACGTCACCATGGTCCAGCCCAGTGGCATCCGCAAGGGCACCCGCTATCTCGTGCGGGTCGTGGAGGGCGGCGAGGCCCTGGCGCGTCAGACCGGCATTGTCGATGCCAGCGGGCGCCCGGTGCGCGGACTGCCCCCGGCCATCGTCGCGGGCGGCCTGTGCGACTGCGAGGCAGCCTGGCGCGGTGCCTTCCTGGCCCACGGATCCCTCACGGAACCGGGTCGTTCCTCGTCGCTCGAGGTGACCTGCCCCGGACCCGAAGCGGCCCTGGCCCTGGTGGGCGCAGCCCGCCGCATGGGCATCGCGGCCAAGTCGCGCGAGGTCAGGGGAGTCGACCGGGTCGTGATCCGCGACGGCGACGCCATCAGCGCCATGCTCACCCGACTCGGCGCCCATGAGTCCGTCATGGCCTGGGAGGAACGCCGCATGCGCCGCGAGGTGCGCGCCACGGCCAACCGCCTGGCCAACTTCGACGATGCCAACCTGCGTCGCTCGGCCCGGGCCGCCGTGGCCGCCGGCGCGCGCGTCCAGCGGGCCCTGGAGATCCTCGGAGACGAGGTGCCCGATCATCTGGTCGTCGCCGGCCGCCTGCGCCTGGAGCACCAGCAGGCGAGCCTGGAGGAGCTGGGGGCCCTGGCCGACCCGCCCATGACCAAGGACGCCATCGCCGGTCGAATTCGCCGCCTCCTAGCCCTTGCCGATAAGCGGGCCCAGGATCTGGGCATCCCCGATACCGAATCGGTCCTAGGCCCCGACATGCTTGAGGGCGACGAGGGCTGACCGACCCCTCGGCGGGTGATCGGCGACACACGTTCGCTACGATTGGACCGATCCTGCCGGGCCTCTCCGCTCACGAGGTGGAGAGCCGATGCAAACGTTTGCTTGCCCGGTAATGACTGGATCCCCGGAGCCGATGAACATCGGCGATGCATGAGGAGTCATAGGTGACGATCAAGGTCGGCATTAACGGTTTTGGACGTATCGGTCGCAACTTCTTCCGCGCCCTGCTGGCAAGCGGTGCCAATGTCGAGATCGTGGGTATCAACGATCTGACTGACACCAAGACCCTGGCGCACCTGCTCAAGTACGACAGCATTCTCGGCCGTCTTGATCGCGACGTCGTCGCGGGCGACGGACAGATCACCGTCGGCGGAAAGGTCATCCCGATCTTCGCCGAGCGCGATCCCGGAGCCCTGCCCTGGGGCAAGGTCGGCGCTGACATCGTCATCGAGTCGACCGGCTTCTTCACCGATGCAGAGTCGGCCGGCAAGCACCTGACCGCCGGCGCCAAGAAGGTCATCATTTCCGCGCCTGCGAAGGGCGAGGACATCACCATCGTCATGGGCGTCAACGACGACAAGTACAACCCGGCGACCGACAACATCATCTCTAACGCCTCGTGCACGACCAATTGCCTTGCACCGATGGCGAAGGTCCTCGACGACACGTTCGGCATCGAGCGTGGCCTGATGACCACGATCCACGCCTACACGAACGATCAGAAGATCCTTGACTTCCCGCATAGCGATCTTCGTCGTGCTCGCGCAGCAGCACTGAACATGATCCCGACCACGACCGGTGCGGCGAAGGCCATCAGCCTCGTGCTGCCGCAGCTCAAGGGCAAGCTCGATGGCTACGCCATGCGCGTTCCGGTTCCCACGGGTTCGGCAACTGACCTCACGGTCGAGCTGAAGACCGCGGCCACGACCGAGGAGATCAACGCTGCGATCAAGGCGGCCGCGAATGGCGCACTCAAGGGCATCCTCAACTACACCGAGGATCCCATCGTCTCGAGCGACATCGTCACCGATCCCGCCTCGTGCATCTTCGACTCGGGCCTGACCTACACCAACGGCAACCTGGCCAAGGTCGTCGGCTGGTACGACAACGAGTGGGGCTACTCCAACCGCCTCGTTGATCTCGTCGGTCTCGTCGGCTCGAAGCTCTAGGCCCTCCATGAAGTCACTCGACGATCTCTCGGTCGCCGGGAGCACGGTGCTGGTCCGCTCGGACTTCAACGTGCCCCTGGCTGATGGCCCTGATGGCACTCGTGTCATCACTGACGACGGCCGTATCCAGGCCGGCCTGCCGACCATCAACGCCCTGCGTGATGCCGGCGCGAAGGTGGTCATCGTCGCCCATCTCGGACGCCCCAAGGGTGAGCCGAAGCCCGAGTACAGCCTCGCTCCTGTGGCTACTCGGTTGAGTGAGCTTCTCGGCATCGATGTGCCCCTGGCTGCCGACATCACCGGTCCGCAGTCCAGGGAGCTCATCGCCGCCATGCACCCTGGCGATGTCGTTCTCCTCGAGAACATCCGCTACGACAGGCGCGAGGAGTCCAAGAGCGCCGATGATCGGGCGGCCCTTGCCGCCGAGCTGGCGACCCTCGCCGATTTCTATGTCAGCGACGGCTTCGGTGTCGTGCACCGCGAGCAGGCATCGGTGACCGATGTCGCTCGACTACTGCCCAGCGCCGCGGGTCGTCTCGTGCACAAAGAGGCATCGGTGTTCGCGAAGCTGCTCAGCGATCCCGCTCGCCCGTTCGTCGTGATCCTGGGCGGCAGCAAGGTCAGCGACAAGCTGGGCGTGATCGGCAATCTCATCGGTCGCGTGGATCGACTCCTCATCGGCGGCGGAATGGCCTACACCTTCCTCGCCGCGCAAGGCCATGAGGTCGGCACCTCGCTTCTCGAGGCGGACCAGATCGACACCGTGCGCGGATTCATCGAGCAGGCGAAGGAGCGCGGTGTCGAGCTGCTGCTGCCGGTCGACTTCGTGATCGCCGATGCCTTCGCCGCTGACGCGAAGACCCAGATCGTGTCTGCCGACGCCATCCCGGCCGACTGGATGGGCCTCGATATCGGTCCGCGTACTCGCGAGCTGTTTGCCTCGCGCATCGCCGATGCCGGAACCGTCGTCTGGAACGGCCCCATGGGCGTCTTCGAGATGGAGGCATTCGCCGGTGGCACGAAGGCCGTGGCCGTGGCCATGGCCGACAGCCCGGCGATGACCGTGATCGGTGGTGGCGACAGTGCCGCAGCCGTGCGCATCCTCGATGTCGACGAGTCGAAGTTCAGTCACATCAGCACCGGCGGCGGTGCAAGCCTGGAATTCCTCGAAGGGAAGACCCTTCCGGGTATCGCAATCCTTGAGGAGAACTGACATGGCGAAGATCGAACGCAAGCCGCTGATGGCCGGCAACTGGAAGATGAACCTCAATCACTTCGAGGCCATTGCCCTGACCCAGAAGCTGGCCTTCGCCCTGAACGAGGATGACTTCAAGGTCGTCGACGTTGCCGTGCTCCCGCCGTTCACCGATATTCGCTCGGTGCAGACCCTCATCGAGGGCGACAAGTACGACATCCAGTACGGCGCCCAGGATGTCTCGGCCCAGGACTCCGGCGCCTTCACCGGCGAGGTATCCGGAGCCATGCTGGCCAAGCTGGGCTGCTCCTATGTCGCCGTCGGCCACAGCGAGCGTCGCCAGTACCACGGCGAGACCGACGCTGTCGTCAACGCCAAGACCAAGGCAGCCCTGCGCCATGAGATCACCCCGATCGTGTGCGTCGGCGAGGCACTCGAGATCCGCAAGGCCGGCGAGCAGGTGCCTCACGTGCTTGCCCAGGTCGATGGCTCGCTCGAGGGGCTCACGGCCGAGCAGGTGGCCGGCCTGGTCATCGCCTACGAGCCGGTCTGGGCGATCGGCACCGGCGAGGTGGCGACCCCCGAGGACGCCCAGGAGGTCTGCCAGGCCATCCGCTCCCGCGTGGCCGAGGTCTGGGGAGCCGAGACTGCCGCCTCCGTGCGCGTGCTCTACGGCGGCTCGGTGAAGGCGAATAACGTCGCAGCCATCATGGCGAAGCCCGATGTTGACGGCGCCCTGGTCGGAGGCGCGAGTCTCGATCCCGACGAGTTCGTGGGCATCGTGAGGTTCCGCCTGCATCCTGCGGAGTAGGCACCCTTCCCGATCAGTTATCCTTGGCTGGCCCGACACGGGCCGACACCCATCTGGAGTCCCGAATGCTGCTTGCTCTGACGATCGCCCTCGCGGTGATCCTGGTCATCACCAGCGTTCTCCTGATCGTCTTGATCCTCCTCCACCGTGGCAAGGGCGGCGGCCTCTCCGATCTGTTCGGCGGTGGCGTCAGCTCGTCAATCGGTGGCTCGTCTGTCGCCGAGAAGAACCTCGATCGCCTCACCGTGGGCCTGGGCCTGATCTGGGCGGCGGCCGTAGTGGCAGTCGGCCTGCTCGTCCCGCGTCTCGCGTAACCGTCTCACTCGAAGTATCTAAGGAAGAGGGCTCATGGCCGGTGGCAGTGCAATTCGCGGAAGTCGAGTCGGCGCAGGCCCCATGGGCGAGGCCGAGCGCGGCGAGGCAGCTCCCCGGATCTGGGTCTCCTTCTGGTGCTCACGTGGGCATGAGTCCAAGCCGAGTTTTGCATCCGATGCCGCCATCCCCGAGGAGTGGGACTGCCCGCGGTGCGGCCTTCCCGCAGGCCCCGATCAGGAGAATCCGCCGGCACCGGTGAAGATCGAGCCGTACAAGACTCATCTCGCTTACGTGAAGGAGCGTCGCTCCGATGTCGACGGAGCCGCGATCCTCGACGAGGCGCTCCAGCGCATTCGCGGGAACTAACGACTGCGCCCTACCTCGTGCCGATATCCGTCGCCAGCCTGCTGGCGGCGGATTCGTCTATGAGCAGCAGCGTGCGCTCACTCGCCGAGATCCCGGCAGCCGGGATCTGCAGGGGACCGGCCCCCTTCGTCAGCATCAGGTCGACCACCTCGGCCTTCTCCTCGCCGCTGGCGAGCAGCCATGCCTGGGTGCAGTCATTCAGGGCGGTGAACCCGAGGCTCACCCGGGTCGGCGGTGGCTTCGGGGCGTCGACGACCGCCATGACGAGTTGACCCGACCGTAACTGTGCGGACTCCGGGAAGAGCGAGGCCACATGGCCGTCGGGTCCGATGCTCAGGAGCACGATGTCGAAGAGCGGACGACCGTCGCGCGAACGTGCATATGCAGCAAGTTCATCCGCATAGGCCTCGGCTGCCGCGCCTGCGGATTCCGATGACTCCGGTCCCGCCATTCGATGAATGCAGGATGCGGGGATGCTGACCTGCGACAGCAGGCGAGTCTCGGCCAGGGTGTCATTGCGCTCCGGATCGCCCACCGGGAGATAGCGCTCATCACCCCACCAGAGGTCAACCCGCGACCAGTCGATCGCACCGGAGGTGATCGGGTCAGCCAGGGCGAAGAGCACGACACCGGCAATGCGCCCGCCCGTCAGCACCACGGAGACTCGATCGTGAATGTCGAGCAGGTTCACCACTGTTGTCACCAAGCGGGCAGCAGTGCTGACCGCGAGATCCTCGGCGTCGTGATGGCGCACGATCTCGTGAGACATCAGGCCATTCCGGTGATGACTCGCCCGTAGACCTCGTCAGGGTCTAGGCGTCGAAGCTCCTCCGATACCAAAGCCGCATAGTCTCGCCGGCGCAGGGCGATGGGGGAGTCGGGTACTCCCGGACGCGACAGGACGGCGTGCACGCCATCGGGTCGTGACACTCTGATATCACCGTCGCGAGTCCGCAGACTGACGCCGGTGATCCCCGGCCCGTCGGAGTCGAGCAACTCCACTGTGACTCCCAGGCACAGGCGCAGCCAGGTCTGCAGGAGCAATGCACTCGGATTCGCTGCCTCGGCCCAGATAGCCGCTGAATCAATGCGCGGCGCATCATGATCGAGCGCCGAGGCGAGAACCGAGCGCCAGGGCGTCAGGCGCGCCCAGGTGAGATCGGTATCACCGGGGCGATACCCCGCACTGCGAGCATGCAATGCCGCCAGGGGATCCTCGCAGCCAGCGGCATCGGTGATGCGCCGTTGCGCATGCCGACCGATGAGATCATCAGCCGGCACAGCGGGGCATTCACCGGGCCAGAAGGCAACGACGGGAGTGTCAGGCAGAAGCAGGGGCACCGCGACGGAGTTCGCGAAGCCGGCGAGCTCTCCGCGAAGGCGCAGTTCGGCCACTTCACCGGGGCCTTGATCGCCGCCGACGGAGATCTGCGCGTCTAGTCGCGCCTCCACCTTGCCCGGCTTGGGTATCAGGGTGAGGATGCGCATCGGATGCTGGCGTGCAGCCTCGACGGCCGCGCTCGTGGCATCGGAGGCATTGTCCTCGTCGCTGAGAATCAGCAGGGTGAGCACCATTCCGGTGGTCGGAGATCCCAGACGTCGCCGCTCGGCCGAGATAGCTGCCGCGACCGCGGATCCACTGGTGTCGTCGAGGCGCATCATGGTCGCCTCCAGGTGCGTCCATCGCGGGCCAGCATGTCGTATGCGGAGTGCGGACCCCATCCACCCGAGACGTACTGCTCAGGTGCCCCCTGGGTCGCCCAGAAGTCGAGGATCGGATCGAGAATCTTCCAGCCGAGCTCTACCTCTTGATGACGCGGGAAGAGCGGCGGATCGCCCAGCAGGACGTCGAGGATGAGTCGCTCGTAGGCCTCGGGGCTGGCATCGACGAAGGAATCGCCGTACTGGAAGTCCATCGTGACATCGCGCACCTCGATCGACGAGGTGTTGGGCACCTTCGAGCCGAACTTCACCGTGATGCCCTCCTCCGGCTGAATCCGGAACACGAAGGCGTTATTGCTGAGCTCCTCGACCGAGGTTGATTCGAAGGGCAGGTGCGGCGCTCGCTTGAAGACGACAGCGACTTCAGTTACGCGACGACCCAGTCGCTTGCCCGTACGCAGATAGAAGGGCACGCCTGCCCAGCGGCGATTATCGACATCGAGGCGAATGGCCGCATAGGTCTCGGTGGTGGAGTCGGGGTTGATGCCATCCTCCTGCAGGTAACCGCGCACATGAATGCCGCCCTGCCAGCCCTCGGAGTACTGACCTCGAGAGGTGTGGAGCTCCAGGTCACGGGGGACCCTGACGGCCGAGAGCACCTTGACCTTCTCGGCACGCACGTCATCAGCCGAGAAGGAGAGCGGTTCTTCCATGGCGGTGAGAGCGAGAAGCTGCAGGAGATGATTCTGGATGACGTCGCGTGCAGCGCCGATGCCGTCGTAATACCCCGCGCGGCCGCCGATGCCGATGTCCTCGGCCATCGTGATCTGGACATTGTCGACGAAGTGGGAATTCCAGAGGGGCTCGAACATCGCGTTCGCGAAACGTACGGCCAGGATGTTCTGGACTGTCTCCTTGCCGAGGTAGTGGTCGATACGGAAGACCGAGCCGGAGTCGAAGACCTCGCCGACAACTCGGTTGAGTTCTACTGCTGACTCGAGATCGTGGCCGAAGGGCTTCTCGATGACCACGCGACGCCAGGAATCACCCGTGCTCTCCGCCAGACCTGAGGTCTTCAGGTGAGAGAGAACTACCGGAAAGAGGCCGGGCGGGATCGACAGGTAGAAGGCGTGATTCCCGCCGGTACCACGATGAGCATCGAGATCGTCGACCACCGCCTTGAGTCGGTCGTAGGCCTCGGGATCATCGAGGTCTCCGGTCACGAACCGAATGCCCTGGGCGAGCTGATCCCAGGTCTCCTCCCGGAAGGGCGTGCGGCAGTGATCTCGAACGGAGTCGTGCACGATCTTCGCGAAGTCCTCATCAGCCCAGTCACGTCGAGCGAAGCCGACCAGGGCGAATCCGGGAGGAAGGAGTCCGCGATTGGCCAGGTCATAGATCGCGGGCATGACCTTCTTGCGCGAGAGATCGCCGGTTACGCCGAAGAGCACCAGCCCGCAGGGCCCGGCGACCCGAGGAAGACGCTGATCCAGGGGATCGCGCAGGGGGTTGCCGTGCACCGATTCGCTCATCAGGCCATGGCCTGGCGCACGGTCTCGCGCAGTGACTCCCAGGAGTCGATGAACTTCTGCACGCCTTCACGCTCGAGCAGATCGCACACCTCGCTGATATCGATACCCAGGCCGGCCAGTGCCGTGAGCTCCTCACGCGACTGCGCAGCTGTGCCCGTCACCGTGTCGCCACGGAAGTCACCATGATCGCGAACTGCGTCGAGTGTCGGCTCGGGCATCGTGTTGACGCAGCCGTCGACGGCCAGGTCGACTACGTACATCGTGTCGTCATAGGCTGGATCCTTCACGCCCGTGGAAGCCCAGAGGGGGCGCTGAGGTAGCGCTCCCTGCGCGGCGATCTCCGTCCAGCGGTGACCCGCGAGGGTTTCCTCGTGCGCGGCCCAGGCCAGGCGCGCATTGGCGAGACCGGCCTTACCTCGCAGTGATTGAGCCGTGTCGGTTCCGAGGGCATCGAGGCGCTTGTCGATCTCGGTATCCACCCGACTCACGAAGAAACTCGCCACGGAATGAATGCCGGCCAGATCAATGCCGGCCGCACGTGCCACTTCGAGACCAGCGAGGTAGGCATCCACGACCTCGCGATACCGCTCGACCGAGAAGATCAACGTGACATTCACGCTGATGCCCGCGCCGATAGTGGCCGTGATCGCAGGAAGACCCGCGGCGGTCGCCGGAATCTTGATCAGCGCGTTGGGACGATCGACGATCGACCACAGCTCGGCAGCCTGACGGATCGTGCCCTCCGTGTCGTGCGCGAGACGGGGGTCAACCTCGATGGAGACGCGACCGTCGACTCCGGCGCTGGAGGCAAAGATCGGCAGGAAGAGATCGCAGGCGTTGCGCACATCGTCGGTGGTGAGGGCGCGAATGGCCTCATCGACATCCTTGCCGGCAGCCGAGAGAGCTGCCAGGTCGGCCGCGTAAGCATCGGCCTTCTCCGAGATTGCCTTCTGGAAGATCGCCGGATTGGTGGTCACGCCGCGCACGCATGAGGTGTCGATGAGGCTCGCGAGGTTGCCCGTGACCAGGCGCTCGCGACTGAGGTCATCGAGCCAGACCGAGACGCCGAGATCGGTGAGCTGCTGCAGGCAGGCGGTCATGACTACTTCCCTGATGCTGAGGCAATGGAGGCGTGCGCGGCGGCCACGATCGCTTCGACCGTGATGCCGAACTCTCGGTACAGCACCTGATAGTCGGCGCTGGCGCCGAAGTGATCGAGGCCGATCGCCCGACCATGAGTGCCGATGTACTTCCACCAGCCGAGAGTTGCGCCCGCCTCGACGGAAACACGGGCCTGCACGGATGAGGGAAGCACGGACTCACGGTAGGCGGCATCCTGGTCGTCGAACCATTCCAGGCATGGCAGGGAGATGACCCGTGCGTGAATTCCCTGCTCGGCGAGCTGCTCGGCTGCAGTGACAGCGAGCTGCACCTCGGATCCGGTCGCGAGAAGCAGCACGGCCGGACTATCGGCATCGCGAACGATGTATGCACCGCGATCGACACCCGCAATCGCTGCCGGAGCGTCGACAAGAGTGGGCACGTTCTGACGAGTGAGGATCAGGCCCGCCGGTGCGCGGCGCGCGAGGATGCTGCGCCACGCTGCCGAGGTCTCATTCGCATCGGCCGGACGAATAACCGACAGGCGAGGGATTGCGCGCAGCGACCACAGGTGCTCGACAGGCTGATGCGTCGGACCATCCTCGCCGAGTCCGATCGAGTCATGGGTCCAGACGTAGGTCACTGCGAGGTTCATCAGGGCAGTGAGGCGTACTGCGCCGCGCATGTAGTCGCTGAACACCATGAACGTTCCGCCGAAGGGACGCGTCAGGGTATCGAGCGCAATGCCATTGAGAATCGAGCCCATCGCATGCTCGCGGATGCCGAAATGAAGGATGCGGCCATAAGGCGAGGTGTCCGGGAGTCCGCTGCCGTGGGGCAGGAAGCTCTTACCGCCCTCGATCGTGGTGTTGTTGCTCTCGGCGAGGTCAGCCGAGCCGCCCCACAGCTCGGGCATCACGGGTGCAATGGCGTTGATGACCTCACCAGATGCCTTGCGAGTGGCCACCGACGAGCCGAGGTCATAGGCGGGGTAAGCGGCATCGATACCGGCAGGCAGGTCGTGGGCCAGGAGTCGATCCAGCAGGGCCGCATGCGCCGGCTGCGCCGATCGCCAGGTGGCGTACTCGCGATTCCAGGACTCTCGCTCGATGGCGACACGGTCAGCCAGACCGGCACGGCACTGCGCCAGCAGCGACTCGTCGAACTGGAAGCTCTGCTCGGGATCCAGGCCCAGCTCGACCTTGATCGACGCGACCTCGTCGACTCCGAGTGCGGAGCCGTGGGACTTAGCAGTGCCCTGGGCCTTCGGCGCCGGCCAGGCGATCACCGTGGCCAGGCGAATGAAGCTCGGTCGAGGTGAGGCCGAGGCGGCCACGATCGCCGCGTGCAGCCCGACGACATCGGCACTTCCGTTGGCTGCCAGCGGCACCTCGTGAACATCCCAGCCGTAGGCGCGATAGCGCTCGCACACGTTCTCGGTGAAGGCGATCGCCGTATCTCCCTCGATCGAGATGTGATTGTCATCCCAGATCACGATCAGATTGCCGAGCTTCTGGGTTCCCGCAAGCGAGGACGCCTCAGAGGTGACGCCTTCCTCGAGATCGCCATCGGAGGCAATGACGAATACGCGATGGTCGAAGGGGCTGGCGCCCTCGGGAGCATCGGGGTCGAATAGGCCACGCTCGTATCGGGCCGACATCGCCATGCCGACCGCAGTCGAGAGGCCGGCGCCCAGCGGCCCCGTAGTGGTCTCGACACCCGCCGTGTGCCCGTATTCGGGATGGCCGGGGGTCAGGGATCCCGCCTTGCGGAAGGTCTGGAGGTCAGCCAGGGTCAGGCCGTATCCGGAGAGGAAGAGCTGGGAGTACAGCGTCAGGCTCGAATGCCCGGCCGACAGCACGAATCGGTCACGTCCGAGCCAGTGCGGATCCTGCGGGTCATGCTGCATGACCTTCTGGAAGAGCAGATACGCCGCAGGCGCGAGTGCCATCGCCGTGCCCGGGTGCCCATTGCCCGCGTTCTGCACCGCATCGGCGGCCAGGGCTCGCAGGTAACGCACGGCGTCATCACGGAGGAGTTCCAGGACAGGGGCGAAATCGCGTGAATCGTCACGGGATAACCCTAGCCAATCCAGGGGGTGGGTCAGCGGTGCCACGAGTCGGTAGGCTCCTGGGCATGAGTGCCGTGGCCGACAACCCTCCCGCCACCGGGGGGCGCCAGCGACTGATGGCCCATATCGCCCTGACCAAGCCGCGGATCGTCGAGCTTCTCCTGGTCACGGCCGTTCCCACGATGTTCCTGGCCGCACAGGGTCTTCCCGACTGGAAGCAGACTCTCGCGGTGCTCATCGGCGGCGCCCTGGCAGCGATGGGCGCGAACACTCTCAACAGCGTGTACGACCGCGATATCGATGCGGTGATGCATCGAACCGACAAGCGACCCGCCGCCATGGGCCTGATCAGCGTGCGGGCCGGGCTCTTCCAGGGCTTCGTGCTCTCGTTCGCGAGTGCCTTCTTCCTGTGGTGGTGGACCAACCTTCTCGCCGCGGTACTCGCACTTCTCGCGATCTTCTTCTACGCGGTCGGCTACACCATGTGGCTGAAGCGACGCACGCCGCAGAACATCGTGTGGGGGGGCGCAGCCGGGTGCATGCCCGTGCTCATCGCCTGGTCGGCAGTCACCGGCTCGCTCTCCTGGACACCCGTGATTCTCTTCCTGGTGGTGTTCTTTTGGACTCCACCGCACTACTGGCCGCTGGCCATGAAGTACAAGGAGGACTACGCGAACGCGGGCATTCCGATGCTGCCGGTTCTGCGCACTGACCTCCAGGTCTCGCGGCAGATCATCGCCTACAGCTGGGTCATGGTGGCCGTCTCGCTGCTGCTGGTTCCTATCGCTCCGATGGGCATCGTCTACACGGCAAGCGCGCTCATTCTCGGTATCGCGTTCCTGGTCATGGCGTATCAGCTTCAGGCTGCTGCGCGCCGTGACGATGCCGATATCACCAAGATCGCCATGCGGCTCTTCCACTGGTCGATCAGCTATCTCGCACTGCTCTTCCTGGCAGTGGCGATCGACCCGTTCGTGTTCTAGACCCCGACCTCACCACGAGTGCGCAACGAACTCGGCAGGAACAGGACAGTCACCCAGAGCAAGCAGGCGAGCGTGACATGCAGTGTGACGACCAGAACGGGCAGCCCCGTGAAGTACTGGGTGTATCCCACACAGGCCTGAAGCACGGTGATAACCACCAGGGTAAGCGCATTGCGCCAGGTGCGTGAAGGCGCCGATGTCACGCGCAGCAGAATCAGGTAGCCGATCAGCATTCCGATGAACAGCAGCACGATGTCGGCGTGCAGCCACGAGACAGTGCGCGGATCGAAGGGGAAACGCAGTTCACTCTTCGCATCGCCACTATGCGGCCCACTGCCCGTGGTGATGACTCCCATGATCACGACGAGACCGGTCACGACGATGAGTGCCCACGTGTAGCGCCGCACCTCAGGCCGCACGAGAAAGACAAGGGGAAGATCGTCGGCGTCGCGCGAGCGCACCACGAGGGCGACGGCCGCCGCGATCAGGCTGATCGAGAGCAGGAAATGCATGCCTACGGTCGCCGGATTCAATCCGGTGAGCACGGTGATGCCGCCGAGGATCGCCTGCGCGAATGTGCCCGCGATCGGGGCAATTCCCAGCCAGAGAATCGAGTACCTGAGAGTCTCGCCGGCGCGCGCTCGACGGACCGTGAACATCACGGCCGCGATGAGGGTGAGCACGGCGACGACAGCGAGGGCAAAAGTCAGCGTGCGATTGCCGAATTCGACGTACTTGTGCCAGGCCTCGGCCTGTCGGGCAACCGGCACATACGAGCCGTCGACGCACTCAGGCCAGGTCGGGCATCCGAGCCCTGATCCGGTGAGCCGTACCACTGCGCCGGTAATCACGATCGCTGTCTGGGCGACCAGGTTGGCCAGGAAGACGATGCGCATCCAGCGCGGAACAGTGGTCACTCGCGAAGCCTACTGATCACTGCCAGCGAAAGCGGCTGCGTGCAAGCGCGAAGCCGACGATGGCCCACGCCAGAAGAACAACGAGAGAGGCAAGCGACGGCAGGTCGCCGGCCCCGAGAGTCGAGCGCAGCGCATTCGCGAGCGCGGCCGAGGGAAGCAGCGCGACAACGCTGCTGAGTGGCATCGAGGTGGAGGGGATGATGACTCCACCCAGGAGGATCAGCAGCAGGAAGAGTGCGTTCGCGATCGCAAGCACTGCCTCGGCGCGGAAGGCGGAGGCAACGAAGAGTGCCCAGCAGGCAAAGGCAACCCCCGCGAGTATGAGGGCAGGAACTGCGCACCATGCCGCCGCAGACGGGCGCCAGCCGAGTGCGAACGCCGCGATGGTGACGACGACCAGCGAGAGCGCCGCGACCATGACCGTCGCGATCACCTTTCCGAGCACGAGTCCTTGACGACCCAGGGGAGTGGTGGCGAGAAATGTCAGGGCCCCTGACCTGCGCTCGAATCCGGTGCCGATCGCGAGCGAGGTGAAGCACGTGGCGATCACCGAGACTGCGCACACGGTCGGGAAGGCAGACTCCACGCGGCTAAGACCAGCGGTCACCGGGATCACGTTGGTGACGCACATCGCGATGAGGAGGACAAGAGGAATCACTATCGTCAGCAGTACCTGCTCGCCGTTGCGCATGGTCAGGCGCAGCTCCCACGACGCGTGGGCCAGTGCGCCTCTCATGACTCGTCTCCGATGATGAGATCCTCGAGGCTCGTGCGACCGATGCGAATCCCGGACGTAGCCTCATCGCGCTCGGCGAGCCAGGCAGTGATGCACGCCAGTGCAGACGGAGTCGGTTCGCCGTCGATCACGTATCGCCCGGCACCGATCTCTGTCGCGCCATAGCCGTCAGGCAGTGCACCTGTGAGCGACACGAGGTCAAGCCCGGGACGCGCGTCGAAAGTCATGGACTCGCCCTCGCCTCGGAGTTCAGCGAGGGTTCCGGCCGCCTCGATGAGTCCGTCGCGCATCAGGATGACGTGATCGGCCAGTTCCTCGATATCGGCAATCAGGTGGGTGGTGAGCACGACCGCGACGCCCTCGGCGCGAAGGCCGCCAATCGTGGAGATGAGCGAGCGCCGGGCCTGAGGATCCATGCCGGCCGTGGGCTCGTCGAGGAACAGCAGTTCTGGTCGCGGAAGCAGGGCCGCAGCGAACTTCAGCCGCTGCTGCTCACCGCCGGACATCCGACGAGCAGTCGTGCGTGACGAGGAATCGATGCCGACGAGGTCCAGGAGCTCACGGGGATCCCGCGAGTCGGGATACAGACGGGCCAGATAGGTCAGCCACTCCAGCGGTCGCGCGGTCGGATAGAGGCCACCCGCCTGCAGCATGGTGCCCACCCGGCTACTGCTCTGCCCGGGCTGCGCCCCCAGGACCCGAATGGTTCCCGAGGTGAACGGGCGAACCCCGGTACATGCCTCCAGGGTGCTGGTCTTCCCGGCACCATTGGGGCCGACTAGGGCGGTGATCCGGCCCGGCTCTGCCGTGAAGGAAATACCCCGGACCGCCTCGAGCGCCCCATACGCCACGCGCAGATCCGTCACCTCGAGTGCGCTCACGCGGCGAGTGTACGCAGGCACCCTCGCCCCGAGTTGCGGGCTGGCAGGGAATATCGCAACAATGGTGTTGTGAAATTCCCCGGTGAGGCAGCGGAGCGCATTGCCCGGTCCCTCCAGGTCGAGGGTCCGGCCACCGTCTCGGATCTTGCCGCTCGCCTGGGCATGACCGGCGCAGGCATCCGACGTCCTCTCGCGGCCCTGGCCGACATCGATTTCGTCGTGGCCACCGAAAGAGCGCCCTTCGGACCTGCCCCTGCGCCGCGACGCGGACGACCCAGCCTGGTCTACAGCCTCACGGCACCCGGTCGCGCCGCGCTCACCGACGATTCCGAATCCCTGGCCATCGAGGTGCTCCGCTTCCTCGAGAGCACCCAGGGAGAGGTGGCCGTACGCGGCTTCGCCCGAGAGCGGGCCGACCGACT
>JBEGLG010000049.1:0-5653 GCA_041183645.1 Actinomycetota bacterium
CCGTAATCGAGGACGACGACAGAGGGAGCCACGACTAGCCCTGCGGTGTGAGCGTGCCCTTGGTCGACGGCACGCCGACAACACGGGGGTCACGCTCGATAGCGGTGCGCAGCGCACGCGCCACTGACTTGAACTGGGCCTCGACAATGTGGTGGGCATTGCGACCCGAGAGCACGCGCACGTGCAGGGTGATCTGGCTCGTGGCCACGATCGACTCCCAGATGTGCTTGGTCAAGGTGGTGTCGTAGCTGCCGATGAGCTCAACCAGCTCGGGCTCCTCGTGCACGAGATACGGACGACCCGAGAGATCGACGGCCGACTGCACGAGGCACTCATCGAGCGGCACGAGCGCATCGCCGAAGCGACGAAGACCGGCACGATCGCCGAGGGCCTGGTTGATCGCCTGGCCGACCGCGAGCGAGGTGTCTTCGACCGTGTGATGAGCATCGATATGGAGATCGCCCTTGGTACGCACGACGAGGTCGATGCCGCCGTGCTTGGAGAGCTGCGCGAGCATGTGATCGAAGAACGGCACGCCGGTATCGATGGAGTTCACTCCGGTGCCATCGAGATCGAGCTCGACGAAGACCTCGCTCTCCTTGGTCTTGCGGTCGATCGTTGCGGTGCGGCTCATCGTCATCCTTCTCGCGCAGTGAGCAGGGCCTGCCTAAACATAGCGTTCTCCTCCGGGGTGCCCACGCTCACGCGCAGCCAGCCTGCCGGGCCGGTCTGGCGGATGAGCACGCCCTGGTCGAGCAGGCGCTGCCAGACGGCGGCGCGATCGTCGAACATGCCGAAGAGAATGAAGTTCGCATCGCTGGGCGCGACGACGAAGCCCTGCTCGACAAGCCAGGCCGCCAGCGCATCGCGCTCGGTGCGCAGCAGGTCGACCTGCGCCTGCAGCTCGTCGGCGAATTCCAGGGCGGTCAGCGCAACAGCCTGAGTCACGGCCGACAGGTGATACGGAAGTCGCACGACCTGAAGAACGTCGATCACGCGAGTGTCAGCGGCAACCGCGTAGCCCAGCCGGGCACCCGCGAGCGCGAACGCCTTGCTCATCGTGCGGGAGACGATCACGTTCGGATAGTCGGCGAGCAGCTCGAAAGCCGTGCGCGTGCCTGCGCGGCGGAATTCGGCATAGGCCTCATCGACCACGAGCATCGAACCGGCATTCAGGCACGCGGCAGCGATGCGCTCGGCATCGGCGAAGTCGAGGAAGGTGCCGGTCGGATTATTCGGCGAGGTGAGGAGCACCAGGCTCGGTCGCAGCTCGGCAATGCTCGCGATGGCCGCATCGACGTCGACGGTGAAGTCATCGCGACGGGCGAAGGTGCGGTACTCGGTGAAGGTGTCGCGTGCGTACTCCGGATACATCGAGTAGGTCGGATCGAAGGTGATCGCGAGACGGCCCGGGCCACCGAAGGCCAGGAAGATGTGGTGCATGACCTCGTTCGAGCCATTCGCAGCCCAGGTCTGCTCCCCCGTGACGGCCACGCCGGTCTCGCGCGTGGCATAGGCCGCGAGCGCAGCACGCAGCCCCTCGGCGTCGCGATCGGGATAGCGGTTCAGCGTGAGCGCAGCCTTCTCGACCGCAGCGGCCATCGCCGCGGCCAGCGCAGGCGACGGCCCGAACGGGTTCTCGTTGACATTCATCGGTGCCGCGACATCGAGCTGGGGCGCGCCGTAGCTCTGCACGCCGACCAGGTCATCGCGGATCGGCAGGGTGAAGTCAGTCATGACTACTTGCCGCCGACTCGAATGGCGATTGCGTCGCCGTGGCCGGGGAGATCCTCGGCACCGGAGAGCGCGATCACGTGCGGGGCAACATCAGTGAGGGCCTGCTCGTCGTACTCGATGAGGTGAATACCGCGCAGGAATGACTGCACGGAAAGACCGGAGGAGTGACGGGCGGAGCCCGCAGTCGGCAGCACGTGATTCGAGCCCGCGGCATAGTCGCCGAGAGACACAGGCGCCCACGTGCCGACGAAGATCGCGCCCGCGTTCTTCACGCGCATCGCGACCTCGCGCGGATTCCGGGTGTGAATCTCGAGGTGCTCAGCGGCATACGCATCGGCTACCCGAAGGGCGGCATCGATGTTGTCGACGAGCACGATCGCGCTCTGCGTACCCGCCAGCGACTCGCGAATGCGATCGGAGTGCTTGGTCAGGGCGACCTGGCGGTCAACCTCGATCTGCACGGCATCGGCCAGCTCGATGGAGTCGGTGACGAGGACTGCAGCAGCGAGCACATCGTGCTCGGCCTGGCTGATGAGGTCAGCAGCGACGTGGGCAGGAATGGCGGAGTCATCGGCCAGCACCATGACCTCGGTCGGGCCGGCCTCGGAGTCGATGCCGATGATGCCCTGCAGGGCCCGCTTGGCCGCGGTCACGTAGATATTGCCCGGGCCGGTGACGAGCTCGACCGGCGCACACGCGGTGCCATCGGGCAGCTCGATGCCGTAGGCCAGCATCGCGATGGCCTGAGCGCCGCCGACGGCATAGACCTCATCGACCCCGAGCAGGGAGCACGCGGCGAGGATGGTCGGGTGCGGCCAGCCGCCGAAGTCCTTCTGCGGGGGAGAGACCACGACGAGCGACTCGACCCCGGCCTCCTGTGCAGGGATGACGTTCATGATGACGCTGCTCGGGTAGACGGCTCGACCACCGGGCACGTAGAGACCCACGCGCTCGACCGGCAGCCAGCGCTCGGTGACCGTGCCGCCCGGCACGACCGTGGTGGTGTGATCGGAGCGGCGCTGGTCGCGGTGCACGGCACGGGCCCGCGTGATCGACTCGAGCAGGGCCGCTCGAACCTCGGGATCGAGGGCGGCCTCGCACTCGGCCATCTTCGAGACCGGCACGCGGATCGAGGCCGGGGCCACCCCATCGAGCTTCTCCGACCAGCGCACGACCGCGGGGGCACCCTCATCGCGCACATCGAGCAGGATCGGGCGGATGTGCTCGGTGGCATCGGCGACATCCATGACCGCGCGAGGGAGGACCGAGCGCGGATCTGCTGAGGAACCACGAAGGTCGATGCGCCTGATCACGGGAAGCAGTTTACGCTGCACGGGTGAGAGAGCTGTCGACCGAGGCGTTGCCGCTCTTTCCCCTCAATGCGACGGTCGTTCCCGGCCTGATCCTCCCGCTGCACGTCTTCGAGACCCGCTATCGCCGGCTCGTGGCTGATCTCCTCGTGCGATCGGACCCTGATACGCGCGAGTTCGGCATTGTCGCCGTGCGCGAGGGGCATGATCCGATCAGCGAGGGCATGGATGCCCTCTACCACGTGGGCACGAGCGTGATCCTGCGCGAGACCGAGGCCAATGACGACGGCACCTACGACATCGTCACAACCGGCTCTCGTCGATTCCGCATTCATGCGGTCGCTCCCGGCCCCAGCTGGGATAACAGCGCTCCCCTACTCATGGCCGAGGTCGAGTACCTCGACGAGATCGACTCCGGCAACTGCCAGCCTCTGGTCTCCGAGGCCCTGCGCTCCTTCCGCGTCTACCGCGGGCTGCTCAGCGGTCAGTTCGGCGAGGAGTTCGAGATGAGCGACTCCGACGACATCGATATCGATCTCGGCGACGAGCAGATGCCCGAGGACGCCACGGTCATCAGCTACCTCATCACCGCCGCCATGGTGCTCGGCATGGAGGAGCGCCAGCAGCTGCTCGCGATCCCCGACACTGCCTCGAGACTGCGGCTTGCCTGCCGACTTCTTCACCGCGAGAACGCGCTCATCTCGCTGTTCAACGCACTTCCTGCCATCGATCTCAGTGTCGGCAGCGGCTCGGTCAACTAGATCGAGAACTCCTCATCGGAGTGATGGCGCTTACGCGCGTCAGCGAATGCGAACAGCGAGCTCAGTCCCGAGACTCGACTGCTCGAGCGACCATTCCCCCGGCACCACCCGATCGAGCCAGAGCATGCCCATGCCGGGGTTCGCGCGAGGTGCGTGATCGACTCCGTCATCGCTGATGCGAAGGTCGAGGGCCTCGGCATCGCGATGAGCCGTGATCTCGATGCGCGAGGCACCGGAGTGCCGAGCCGAATTCGCTAGCGCCTCCTCGATCACCCGCGCCACGAGTTCCCACTGATCGGCTCGGCAAGCGGATTCGTCAGGAAGGTCGATGTCGATCTCCAGGATGCCTGTCCATGCCTGCACCACCTGCTCGATGCGCGCTCGCCCCCGCACATGATCGAGCCAGGGCGGCGAGAAGGCGTCGAGTGCCTCGAGCTGCTCGATGCGAGCACGCGCCTGGTGCCGCACGTCGTCGATGGTCGCCTGGTCGTTCGTCGACGCCGCCTCGGAGGCCTGCATGGCGATGGCCGACAGCTCGGACTGCACGGAGTGATGGACGAAGAGACTCAGCCGCTGCGAGTCGCGGCGCGAGCGCTCGCCGCGCCCCTGCAGCAAGGCCACGTCAACGTCGATCCGCGACTGCAGTGCAGCGAGGACCTGATCGCGATCGTGCACGGCCCCGACCGCCATGGCGATGAAGACGATGGTGATCGGTGTCTGGATCGCCACGATCACCTGCCCGGCCGGGTCGGCAGGCAGTCCGAACAGAACCGACCCGATCCAGTGATCGCTGAGCAGGATGACCGGTGGCAGCAATACGAGGGTTGCGATCGCGATCAGCGGAGCGCGACGCGGGAACACGCGCGCCAGTGACGTGGTCGCTCCGAGGATCAGGCCGGTGACGAACACGTAGCGCAGCGTGTAGGCGCCACCGTCGATAACACCGGAGCGCACGAGGGATCCGATGCCCACCACGACGAGGAAGAAGCCGAGGATCTCGCGCAGCGGCAACTGCCAGTGCTCGATGGTGTCGTAGAACAGCGCGCCGATGCGGATCGGCTGATCCTCCGGCACGGTCTCCTGCCACATGGCGCGGGCCGCGGGCCGCAGGTTCACGTCGATGGCATCGGTGAGCAAGGCGGCGGCAGCCTCCAGATCCTGCGGCGAGGCACCCTCCGCCAGGCGAGAGCTCGCCGCCTGCAGGGCAGAGTCGAGATCCTGCTTCATGGATGTCCACGCCTCGAGTACCGACGGCTCGATCACCGCGCCATCCTCGGCCGAGGTGCCGAGCAGGATCGCGCGATCGCGCAGGAGTCGATACTGCGCGCGGTAATCGGCCCGCCACTTGAGCGTCGCACCGATAAGTGCCAGCCCGATCACGCTGATGAATGCCGAGTTGAGTGCACGACTGACGACGTCGGCCGTCGTGATGCCCGCGACGCCGAGTAGATGCGCGCCGGCCTCGAGGACGACTCCGCGAATCGCTCCGCTGATGGCCAGCACTGCCAGCACTGCGCCGGCACGAGGATCACGCCACACCACTCGAGCGACGACGATGGCGAGGGCGAAGACCCCCTGCGAGAGCAGTACGGCGAGTACCCACTGCCCCGTGATGTGGCCGACGCCTCCCGGCCCGGGAACGAGGATCAGCGAACTCAGGCCGCCGACGACAGTGGCCCACACGAGCGCCGTGTACGACAGTGCACAGGTCGAGAGCCATAGCTACGACAGCTGACGCACTCTCACGAGGAGCCTGCCTGGCCGCGCAGGCGATTGAGTGCCTGCACCAATTGGACTCGCTGATTGCCCGTCGCATTCCGGGGAATCTCGAGTCGCTCGCAGATG
>JBEGLG010000050.1:0-3034 GCA_041183645.1 Actinomycetota bacterium
TTCGTTCACTACTCCGCAATCGACTCCGATGGCTACCGCTCGCTCGACGAGAACCAGGCTGTCGAGTTCGACATCACCCAGGGCCCCAAGGGTCCCCAGGCTGACAAGGTTCGCGTCGTCTAATTTCAGACTTCGAACACCAAGAAGCCCTCGTCCATCGGACGGGGGCTTCTTGCTTGTCTCACCCTTGAGCACGGCAACGGGCATTCACGAATGCCGAATGCGAATCTCTCACCCACGGGAATGACAGCCGTCGGATCGTGCAGCCAGGCGACAAGCTCGGAAACGAACCGACACGAGAGTCAGACGCCGGAAGTCGGTCGAGCTTTTACGGGCTGGACTCAGTTCCCGAATCAGCAGCAGGATCCGCACCTGGGTCAGATCCCGGGTCACTGTTCGCATCAGAGCCTGAACCAGCACCAGAGTCCGCACCTGGGTCAGATGCCGGATCGTTGTTCGATTCCGACCCTAATCCCGCACCCTGGTCGGAGCCTGAATCGGTGTTCGCACTTGAACCGGAGTCCGTCTCGGCATCGGAGCCCAGGTCGCTGTTCATTGAAGAGTCAGACCTTGATACGGCGCCGGACGTCGATTCTGAATTGGCATTCGAATCCTCGTTCGCGCCGGTGACGGCATTGTCTTCGTAGGCCTGGACGGCACCTTCGTCGTACTCCTCAGCCTCCACAACTATCGACTTCGACGTGAACTCTCCTGTGTCGGGATCGAAATCCACGACCGTGTCCACAGCATCGCCGCCGGGATTGTCGTCCTCGACGTCGTACGTTCCGAGCACCTGGCCGTCGTCATCCACATAGGACACTTCAACGGTGCCTTGGGAATCCCCTCCATTGACTTCGACATTCTCACCGCTTGCCAAGGGGAATTCGACTCCGTTCAGGCCGTTCGCAACGCTGACGGTGCTCTCGGAGTCGGGCGCAACCGAGACAGTGACACGACCTTTCGCATCAACAGCGAAGGCCGTGCCGTCCTCGGCGCCCTGGGTAATAGTGCTGCGCAGGGTCACTCGCGGCCGAGTAAGTGAATCGATCGACATCGTGATGGGTGTTCTGGCAGATGAGCCCTTCACGACCTTCGGGGAAAGCTTGAATGACTTGACCTTTGAGGTGTCGATCGTGACCGACTCGCCACCGCCGAATCCCACTCCGGCCAGCGTCGGGCGAGCATGCACGCCCGGCGGTGCAGCAACCGTGTGATCGCTGAGGTCGTAATTCTTGCCGTTCACGGTAGCCGTGACGCCCACTCGTGCCTGGGGATCCGCCGAGGTGATGACGACGCTGGAGATCTTCGCACTCTGCTTGACCTTGCCCTTGGGTGCATCCGGCGAGAACGGCGGAAATTCCGGCAGGTCACGAACGTCCATGGGAGTCAGATCCATTGATCCTGTCGTTCCGCTCCAGACGTCGGAGGCGTTATCTGGATTAGTCGACCCCATGGCGTAGGTCCAGGTCTCAGCGGATGGATCCACCATGATGCGCTGCACGGTGCCCGGATAGTTATTGTCGTAGATTGAGATGGCTGTCTGATTGCCCTCACGAGTAACTGCCAGCGGCGTGACGGCATGACCACCACCGTCGGAATAGATGCCAATGGTGTAGCCCCGATGAGTCTTGAATCCCGCGGCAATCTCAGCCGCAATCTGGCTCGGAGTCATAGCGCGAGAGTCGGCCGCGGCAGTGGATGGCTCCGGCAACATCTGAGTCACGAACCACAGGTCAATCGCCATTTGCAGCGCCGAGTTCTCGAAGGCAAGATCGAAAGCTGAGGCCGCCGCCGGATCGAAGTCACCAAGCTTCGAAGCGCCCAGGAACAGCCGCTCGGCCTCGACAGCCATGCCCTCGCAATGACCGCCCATCATGCCTTCATTTGCCTGCTTCATCCAATCAGTCGCTGCGGGGTAGAGGGTGCATGCGCCGGCGGGTGAACTAGGGGTGCATACGGTGCTGCGCCCAAAGAGCGAGACCATCTCGGTCGCACCGAGCTCGCCAACGCCCGCCCAGTTCGCGAAGTTGAAACCATCGATCGACGGGTCGAATCCGTCTTGTGCACACACTGAAGGATCCTGACCCGTGCAATCGGGTAGGGCATAGGACAAGCCGTCAGCGGTGCTGCCGCTTGGACTCGCTGACCCTGCCACGGACGCGACTTGATCGCTGGACGAACCACAGGCGGATAAGGGAAATGTCAAGGCGAGAACGGGCACCAAAGCGGTGAGAGTTCTGGGCCTGCGGATCCTCATTCAGACTCCATGGTGGTCGGGCACAGCAGCCGTTCGAGAGTAGCAGTCGCCCCCGAGTGGATACCTAGACTCGTAACAGGATCAATGGCAGTGCTCGCTCGTGAGTCCTGCCTTGGTCCACGCTCGTGCCAATAATCTTGACGTTCCTACAGCTGGACCATCTTCTTCGATGACAGACCCTTGGTGCCGACCACGGGGGGAAGCGCGGCACACAACGGGGTGACATAGGCGATCACGTAGTCGTAATAGGCGTTGAGCTGCTCGACCGTTGCCCCCGGATACTCCTGCGCATTTGACTCCGCCTCGGCCGCTGACGGCTTCACCGTATGGCAGTACTCGCCCTCTAAGTCCGCGGCAGACAACGACGCCGGATCGACCTTCATGATGGTCTCCCACGTGGCATCTGGAACGCCCGACGGCCTCGGTGGATTCCACCCAGCGTTACTGCTCGCGCTACTCGAGCCACCGCAGCCGGCAAGGAGGAGTGCGGCACACACCGCTATCGAGCTCATCACGAACTTCACATTGACAGACATGGAATTCCCTCGGGTACTCGATTTTCCGACTTCCCCGATGAATCCAGAAGCCCGCCACACTGTAACCGACGTCGGTGCAGGCCACTCATGGTTAGGCACACGATCACGAAGAATGTATCGACCTGCCGCCCTCACCGACAGGTGCGCGCGAGCAGCGGGCGAATTGTGGAACTGCCGGGATCCGTCGCGTAGCTCCCGCGAAGCTCCTTCCGATTCCCGCGGCTCACGTTCCCAACAAATG
>JBEGLG010000051.1:0-3162 GCA_041183645.1 Actinomycetota bacterium
GTCACGGTTCATCCCGTAGTCGAGAGCACACTCGTTCGTTCCGAAGGGCTTTCGCGTCTCGATCGCGAAAGACTCACCGGTCCAGTCCGCGACGGCTCCGTCGCGGTGGTGATTGAGCAGAGCGACGATCGGAATGAGAACTCGCTCGGGCTCACTGTCTTCGGTGAGCGGAATGCGGAAGCAGCGATTGGCCCAGAGCACGTCGGTAGCGGCCATGACCGGATTCCGGAACGAGGGGAGAAGCGACTGGATTTCTCGGACGAGATCGTCGGGAAGCTCGGGATCAAGGGCCGGATGAGTGCGCCGCATCCAGGCGAGCTTGTCGCAGGCGTTATGCAGAGCCACCTGGAGATACAGCAGTTCGGTCTCGATGTCGCCGAACTCATCGGGAACATCGACGATCACCATGCGGTCGTCCTGCTCGGCCCAGGTCACGCGATCGACCCGTACGAAGCATTCGCGAGGGATGCGAAGCATCGGCATTGCTTCCTCGGCCGTTGACGTGATGCTGAGCTGCCCGTCACGCTCGATGAGTCGAGTGCTCGGAGCAACGTAGCCGCCCGCCTCGCGGATGACCTCCAGCGTTCCGGCCATCAGATCGGCGACAAGTGGGCTGTCGGCGTCGACCAGGGGATGAGCCATCAGAACCAGCTCGCCATCAGAGGGTGCGCCGTTTCGTGAAGAGGTCGATGAGCTCGCGCCAGAACGGCGGCTTCGGCGGGTTCTTCACCTCGAGGGCATCCCATTTCCAGCCGTTCCAGTGACGGCGCAGCGCAGGATTCTCGTCATCGTCGTACCAGCCGGGCTCGCGATCGAAGTCGTTGTTCACGGTCGCCTCGCCTGAGTGTCGGCGCCGGTCATTCGCGGCCCATCAGCTTCTCGACCTGGCGGCGGTCGCGCTTGGTCGGCCGCCCGGCGCCTCGATCGCGCATTCCGGCAGACACTCGCTCCTCCCGGGGCGGCGCCGGGGGAGTGAGATCCTCGTACATCGTCACCGCGACGGGGGCGCCCACTCGCTTGTCGATGAGCCCCACGACCTTCACGATGCGCTCGCCGCGCGTATCGCGAATGCGGATGGTGTCGCCGACCTTCACCGACTGCGCGGGCTTGGCGCTCGCGGTGTTCACCTTCACATGACCGGCCTTGACCGCAGCGGTCGCTGCTGAACGCGTGGGAAAGAGGCGCACCGCCCATGTCCACGCGTCAACCCGCGCGCTCACGGGTGAAGGTCCGCTCATGGGAAGAGGGTATGCCCACCAATCGAGCGCGGGCTCGGATCACCTGCTCCAGCGCGACCAGGTCTCGTCGATGATGCGGGTGACCAGGGTCGAATCGAGTTCTCGGTAACGCATGAGCCGGCGGTAGACGAGCTGACTGAGAAGGACGTCGACCTCATACTCCGGCTCGAGTTCGGGGCGGAATATCCCGTCGCGAATTCCCTCGCGAACAATGGATGCACCCAGCTCATTTCGCTCGAGCGCATACTGCACATGAGCATCCCGGTAAGCGGGATCGCGACGGCCCTTATCGATCTGGGCGGTCAGGGCCGCGGCGAATTTGTCGTCGTTGAGCCGCTCGGCAACATGGTGAACGTAGGCCTCGAGATCAGCACGGCAGTCGCCCGTGAGCGTCGGCGGTGTCTGCTCCGGAAGTGCGGGATCGAATGCCTGGAGCAGAAGGTCGGAGGGTTGAGGCCAGTGGCGGTAAATCGTGCTGCGCGAGACACCGCTGCGATCCGAGATCAGCTCGATAGTCGTGCCCTCGAAGCCGACCTCGGCAATGAGCTCGAGGGTCGCGGCCTTGACGAGGCGGCGCGTCTGCTCGATACGAGGGTCGACGCGCGGCGTGCGGGGAGGGTTCACGCTGGAGGCTGGGCCAGACATCGGTCTCCGAACTTCGAGGATGAATATCCAGACAGAACTGTATCACTCCAGTACAGTAATGTTTCATAAGTAGCCGGATGAGGGAGTCACCATGCATCGTCTCGAGGATCGCGCCGAGATTCAGGACCAAATGTTCGTCTATGCGCGAGCCACCGACTGGATGGAGCCGGAGAACCACCTTCGGGTCTTCGCGGAGGAGTGCGTATTCGCGTCGCCGCACAGTGGTGACCTGTTCGGCGCCCAGACAGTGGTCGACTGGATGAACACGGTGCTTCCGCAATTCGAGGCGACTCAGCATCACATCTCGAACATCTCGATCACGTTCACCGGCGAGCACACGGCCGACGCCGTCAGTTACGTGCGCGCCTGGCATCGCTTCCTCGATCGCACGAAGCCCGACATGATCCTGTGGGGCGAGTACCACGACTCGTGGGAGCGCATTGACGGCACCTGGCGCATTCGCGAGCGTCGAGTGCTCGAGGCCGGCATCGAACCGCGGCGTGACGGTGGCAAGCCGAACCCGCGTCGGGCCAAGCAATGAAGATCGGTGTCGTCTACCCGCAGAACGAGACCCACGGCGATCCCGCTGCCGTGCGGGATCTCGGCCTCGCTATCGAGTCGCTGGGCTACGACAGCGTCCTCTTCTACGACCATGTCGTAGGCGCCGAGCATGCGAATCGCGAGCCTGCGCTGTGGGGTCCATATACCGAGGAGCATTCGTTCCACGATCCCTTCGTCGCCTTCGGCTACCTGGCGGCGATCACCTCGCGCATCGAGCTCGCCACGGGCGTCATGATCTTGCCCCAGCGCCAGACAGTTCTCGCGGCTCAGCAGGCTGCCGATGCCGATCTCCTCTCCGGCGGTCGACTGCGCATCGGCGTGGGCACCGGCTGGAACTGGGTCGAGTACGACGCCCTGAATCAGGATTTCGCCACGCGAGGCAAGCGCCTCGACGAGCAGATCGTGCTCATGCGCGAACTCTGGGAGAAGCCGCTGGTCACCTTCGACGGCTCCTTCCACCAACTCGAGCGCTGCTGCATCAATCCGCGTCCGACGCGGTCGATTCCCATCTGGATCGGCGGCTTCAGTGAGCCTGCCTTCTCCCGCGCTGCACGACTTGGCAATGGCTTCACCTTCGCCGGCGATCTCGACGATGCGATCGGCGGCATGTCGCGCGTGCGCGAGCTGCTCGCGGAGAACGGTCGTGACGATGCCGATTTCGGCTTCGAGTACACGCTCACCCGTGCCCGCGATGTCGCGTCTGTCCTCGAAGGCACCG
>JBEGLG010000052.1:0-2687 GCA_041183645.1 Actinomycetota bacterium
ATCTGCTACGCCACCCAGAATCGCCAGGGCGCGGTGAAGACAATTGCCCCGCAGTGCGATGTCGTGATCGTCGTCGGCTCTGGTAACTCGTCCAACTCGGTTCGCCTCGCCGAGGTCGCGCTGGAGGCTGGCGCGAAGGCCGCCTATCGCGTCGACTACGCCGCAGAGCTCGAGGAGTGCTGGTTCGAGGATGCGACCACTGTCGGACTGACAAGCGGGGCATCCGTGCCTGAGATCCTCGTGGAAGAGGTCATCGAGTGGCTGGCCGTGCGTGGCTTCGGCGATCTCGAAGAGGTGAGCACCGCCGAGGAGCACCTGGTGTTCGCACTGCCGCCCGAGCTGCGCCGCGACATGAAGGCAGCGAAGTAGCGATTAGCCGAGTGAGCGTGAGCGGCGCACGATCATCACGATGAGCGCGATGATCACCGCCGCGAAGATCCAGAACCAGTTGTTAGCGAAGGTGAAGAAGAACGCGACCGCGCGCGAGGTCAATGATGTTCCGGAGTTGCCGAGATTGAGCTGACCGACAGTCAGCGCAGCGATGAGCATCGCGATGGGTGCAGCGAGCACCGGCACGATCGCATCCTGAACATTCACGCGCAGGGCAGCGATGACGGTTGCGATCAGCAGGAAGACACCCGTGAACGCGCCCAGGCCCTCGCCGAAGGCGAAGGCGTCGATGAGGCCGGCGACGAGAGTCACGACGATCACGAACAGGTAAGCAGCCATCGAGGTGAAGCCTCCGCCGAGTGAGGGAATGCGCGGAAGCTCGCGTCGAGAGGAGCGCTTGCTCTCGGCCTCGTGATCGACCGGGGGCAGCAGCGCGGCAGCCGGTGCTGCGGCCGAGTTGATCGTGATCGGTGAGGCCGAGTCGGCACGCGCGGGAGCCGGTGCGGCCGGGGCTGCCGCGGGAGTCAGGGTGCGCAGCTTGGATGCCTGGTCCGGGCGAATCGCGATGATGGCGGTCGAGGACTCGGCGCGTGAGCTGCGAAAGAGGCGACCGGTGTCGCTGGGCTCGCGAGGCGCCTGCGGGACAACCGGCTCGGCGGGAGCGACCACGACCTCGACGATTTCCTCCTTGGCCACGATGCGCTCGGCGGCGAAGGGCTCGTCGGCGACCAGCTCGATCGCGAGGGAATCCTCGAACGCAGGCGCAGGTGCTTCGAAGGCGGGAGGTACTGAGGGAGCTTCGGGCTCATCGGGGCGGAACAGGGCCGCGTAGGCCTCGTCCTTCGCCGGATCCAGCGGATCGTCCCAATTGCTCACGCCCCCACGGTACTCAACCGAGTGCGAGACGAGCGCGGGCCACGCCTAGGATTGCCCGTTGTGGCTCTCACTATCGGAATCGTCGGTCTCCCCAATGTCGGCAAGTCGACGCTGTTCAATGCGCTGACCAAGAACGACGTGCTTGCCGCGAACTACCCCTTCGCGACCATCGAGCCGAACACCGGCGTCGTGGGCGTTCCCGACCCCCGGCTGGGCGAGCTGGCCAAGATCTTCGGCTCCGAGCGCGAGCTTCCCGCCTCCGTCACCTTCGTCGACATTGCCGGCATCGTGAAGGGTGCGAGCGAGGGCGCCGGCCTGGGCAATAAGTTCCTCGCGAACATTCGCGAGTCCGATGCGATCTGCCAGGTGCTGCGCGCGTTCAAGGACGACGACGTAGTGCATGTCGAGGGCCGCGTGTCTCCGGCGGAAGACATGGAGACCATCAACACCGAGCTGATTCTCGCCGACATGCAGACTCTCGAGAAGGCGATCCCGCGCATTCAGAAGGAAGCGCGCACCGACAAGACCAAGGGCGCTCAGCTCGCCGTTGCCGAAGAGGCGCAGAAGGTGCTGAACGAGGGGCGCACCATCTTCGCGGCCGGCCTTGATCCCGAACCGCTGCGCGAGCTCTTCCTGCTCACCGCGAAGCCGTTCCTCTACGTCGTCAATGTCGACGAGGATGAACTTGGCGACGAGGCGTTCAAGGAAGCCATGCGCAATCTCGTCGCACCTGCCGAGATCGTGTTCCTCGATGCCAAGCTCGAGGCCGAGCTCGTCGAGCTCGATGAGGCTGAAGCACTCGAACTGCTGCAGTCAGTCGGCCAGCAGGAGTCCGGCCTCAATGCGCTTGCTCGCGTCGGCTTCGCGACGCTCGGCCTGCAGACCTACCTCACCGCAGGCCCGAAGGAAGCGCGTGCCTGGACTATCCCGATCGGTGCCACGGCACCCGAGGCTGCCGGCGTGATTCACACCGACTTCCAGAAGGGATTCATCAAGGCCGAGATCGTCTCCTTCGACGACCTGATCGCGAATGGCTCCATGGCCGAGGCCAAGGCCAAGGGCAAGGTGCGGATGGAAGGCAAGGACTACGTCATGGCCGATGGCGACGTCGTCGAGTTCCGCTTTAACGTCTAGTTGCCTCGCTACGTCACCGCGCTAACGTCGGTACGTGAGATGAGTCGTGCCGCTCTCGGCAACCTCGGTCGTCACTTCGTAACCGATGTCGAATCCGCGTAGGTCATCCCACAGTCGGATGCCCGCGAACGGCCATCGGTACCCCAGTCGTGAGTAGGAATCAGCCAGACTCTATCGACGGCGCGAGCAGTGACTCGATCTCATCGGCGAGGTCTGCCAGCGATCGCTGCGCATCGAACTCATGCGTGGCGCCAGTGCGCAGCAACGGCTCGACATCGCGCGTGTAG
>JBEGLG010000053.1:0-12949 GCA_041183645.1 Actinomycetota bacterium
GCACCGTCGGCGAGGTACTGCGGCCGCACGGGCTCCTCAGCGAGGGCGAGTACCGCACCGGACTCATCGACGACGATGGCCTTCGTGCCCGAGGTTCCCTGATCGATGGCAAGGACGCTCACCTCCGTACTCTCGCATAGTTGGCGTACGTTGATGCGATGGATGTGCTGAGTCGACTCGCGGCAGGCCGCGCTGAGCGACTCGTGCATTCCGAGCGGATTCCCGCTCGCGCCGCCCGGTACGCCGACTGGCCGAGCTGGCTCTCCCCCGACATCCGCGAGGCCTTCGTCGCGCGCGGCATCGAGCGCCCCTGGAGCCACCAGGCAGAGGCCGCCGAGCGTGCGTATGGGGGCATGCATGTCGTGCTCTCGACCGGCACGGCCTCGGGCAAGAGCCTGGGCTTCGGGATGCCGGTGCTTCAGGCCATCCGGGACGGTCGTGACTCACCCAACGGCCGCGGGGCCACCGCGCTGTACCTCTCGCCGACGAAGGCACTGGCCAATGACCAGCTTCGCTCGCTCTCGTCACTCCAACTTCCGTGGCTGCGCGCGGCGACGTACGACGGCGACACCGCCGATGAGGCACGGAGCTGGGCACGTCATCACGCGAACTACGTGCTGACGAATCCTGATCTGATTCACCATTCGATGCTCGGCTTCCATCAGAGCTGGGCCCCGTTCCTGCGTCGCCTGCGCTACATCGTCATCGATGAGTGCCATGCGTATCGCGGCGTCTTCGGCGCGCATGTCTCCGAGGTGATCCGTCGACTTCGTCGCATCTGCGAGTCGTACGGTGCGTCACCGATCGTCATCTGCGCCTCGGCGACCGTCGCCCAGCCCGGTGACGCCGCATCACGACTCATCGGCTCGCACGTCGACGAGATCACCGACGATGGCTCGCCGGCCGGCGAGCGAATGATCGCGCTGTGGGAACCGGAGCTCACTGCCTTCACCGGTGAGAACGGCGCACCGATCAGGCGAACTGCCACTGCCGAATGCGCCGACCTTCTCGCCGATCTGGTGGTGGAGGGGGCGCAGAGCCTGGCATTCGTCCGCAGTCGCAAGGCTGCGGAGTCTGTCGCGGTGATGACTCGCGATCTGCTGCTCGACGTCGACCCATCGCTGACCGAGTCCGTCGCGTCGTACCGAGGTGGCTACCTGCCCGAGGAGCGACGCGAACTCGAGGCGCGCCTGCGCTCGGGAAGTCTCCGCGCACTCGCCACGACCAATGCGCTCGAGCTCGGTATCGATATCAGCGGACTAGATGCGGTGATCACCGCCGGCTGGCCGGGCACGCGAGCATCGCTGTGGCAGCAGTTCGGGCGCGCCGGGCGCAGCGGTGCGCCGGCACTCTCGATCTTCATCGCACGCGACGAGCCTCTCGATACGTACCTCGTTCACCACCCTGCTGCCATGCTCGGTCGACCGGTCGAGGCGAATGTGTTCAATCCCGAGAACCCCTACGTGCTCGCACCGCATCTGTGCGCGGCCGCATCCGAGCTGCCGCTGACGGCTGACGACGCCGTGCGCTGGTTCGGCAATGCAGCACTGCCTCTTCTTGACTCACTCGTCGCCGACGGCTTCCTACGCAAGCGCCCCACGGGCTGGTACTGGACTCGTCGTGACCGCGCGAGCGATCTGGCCGATCTACGCGGCACGGGTGGGCCGCCCGTGCGAATTGTCGAGGAGGGCACCGGTCGCATCCTCGGCACGATGGATGTCGCCGCGGCACATGCGAATGCCCACCCAGGTGCGGTCTACACCCATCAGGGGGTCACGCATCTCGTGACCTCGCTGGATCTCGCCGACTCTGTGGCCACCGTGATCGAGCAGGAGGTCGACTATTCGACCTCGGCGCGCGAGGTCAGCGATATTCGCATCCTCGAGGAAATCGAGCGCGTCTCGATGGGAGAGGCCACGCTCAGCTTCGGCCGCGTCCACGTCAGCTCTCAGGTGGTGGCCTTCATGCGTCGACGAGCCATCACCGGCGAGGTGCTGGGCGAGGAGGCTCTCGATATGCCCGTGCGCGAGCTGGAGACCACTGCTGTGTGGTGGACCCTCAGCGATGCGCAGATCACGAGCTCTGCTGTCGATGCCACGGAGGTTCCCGGCTCGGCTCATGCAGCCGAGCACGCGTCGATTGGCATGCTCCCCCTCTTCGCGACCTGCGATCGCTGGGATATCGGCGGGGTCTCGACCGCGCACCACATCGATACCGGCCGCATGACCGTGTTCGTCTACGACGGTCTCGCCGGCGGGGCCGGCTTCGCCGAATACGGATATCACCACGCACGTGAATGGCTGAGCGCTACTCGCGCGCTGATTGCGGAATGCGCCTGCGAGAGCGGCTGCCCCGCCTGCATTCAGTCACCGAAGTGCGGCAACGCGAACAACCCGCTCGACAAGCCCGGAGCGATCGCGTTCCTGGATCAGCTGCTCACTCAGTGATGGGCAGGGTGGCGAGATCACCCTCGATCACTGCGCGATCATCATCATCCAGGTCGATTGCGGCGGCGTAGGAGAGATTGCGCTCTGCGCGAGCGGCGTCCATATCGCCGAGAACGCAGTAGGCACGGGCGATGGCCTCATGTGCTGAGGCGGGAACAAAGGAGCCCACCTCGTATTCGGCGCAGATATCTCGCGCGCGCTGACCGTGATACAGCGACTGCTCACCGCGGCCGAGAACCGCGTAGACACGGCTGCACAGCCACTCGCCGATCGCCCATTGCTCGGGGCCGCCCACCTTGCCCCAATGCCAGCGGCTGGCATGTGCCGCATGCACCATGGCGTCATCCTCAGCAACCGTGCGCGACTCGATGGCCAGGTAATCCCAGGTGAGGTTGAACAGCTCACTGGCGAGCGTGCGCTCGCCGAGTGGCTCGAGCAGTGCCTTGTCATCGGGCGGAGGCGCATCACTGAACATGCGGGTCATCCTGCCACCATCACGGGTGCGCACGACCCTTCATTCCGAGGGGCCCGCCCTTGCGGTTACCTCGAGACGCTCACTGGCGAGCCACCTGGCAAGTCGGGGTGAGCTCACTCCCACTCGCACGAATAGATCACCCGAGTCGAAGGTGCAGTCGAGGAGCGCGGCCGAGTTAGCCGCGGCCACTCGATCAGCAGCACCGCAGGGATCCGACGGACTCGAGGCACCTGCGAGAGCGGCAAGATCAGCGGCATTGCCGGCGCGAGCATGTGCCAGTGCCAGTTCGCCGAGCGAGAGGCCCGCGCCTCCCACGATCACGAGGACGCCGGCAAGGGCCAGCGCCCACACCATCGCGGCACCCCTGTCACCGCGCATCATCCTGATGCCTCCATCGGCGCAACAGCAGTTTGGGTGACCGTGAATCCGAGGTCATGGAAGACGGGAAGCGGTACCGACATGAAGTGCGCAGCACTGATCAGGACCTCATCGCCACGAGATTCCAGGGTGAGATCGGAGTCAGGTAGCGACTGCTGCAGGTGCGACATCACCGAGTCGGCAGAGTCGCCGCGCGCGATGAGCCGTGCACCCGTGCGCACCGCGTCGCCCATGGCAAGCGCGGTGAAGGCAACACCCATGCCCCACATCAGCGTGGCGGCGACTAGGAGCAGGAGCGGCAGCATGAGTGCGGTTTCGAGCGTGACACTGCCGCGGTCACGGTGCACCGAGCCACGACTCGGTGCACCGGATCGCTCAGCCATGTTCCTACGCGCCGATGAAAGAGAACGCACTCTTGAGCACGCTCCAGATGAGATCGCGCACTGTGTTGCTCGTGAGCAGCTTGATCAGGATTCCGCCGAGTCCGGCTACCGCCACGGTGCCGACTGCGTATTCCGCAGTTGTCATGCCACGGTCATCCGAGAACCGTGCCTTGAGCTTTCGCATATCTTCTCCTCGCGTCGAGTGTGACCTCGTGGTCACGAGTGAACGATCGCCGAATCGATGCGCCGGGTGAAGCCTGCGAGAAAGACTGTGGACACTCGGTCAGATCAGCAGTGGCTGTGCATTACGCAGTCAGCATCTGGTCGACGAAGGACGCGATGATCGGTGCCACGCCCATGAGGAAGAAGGCCGGCAGGAAGCATGCAGCGAGAGGCGCCACCGCACGAACCCCTGCCGACCGAGCTGCGATCTCGACCCTGACGCGATGCTCGCGCCGTGCGTCACGACTCGCTCCCGCGAGCACTCGCGACAGAGGCGCTCCGGTCTCCGCTGAACGCGACATGGCGACGGCTATCGGCTTCATCGCGGTATGCGCTGCCGACCAGGCCTCACCGGCGCTCGCGCCGAGGCTCAGCGCCTTCGCGACTCTCTCCAACTCGGCACCGATGGGTGCGCCCAGGGCACGGCCAACAGCATGAAGCGCCGATGCAGGAGGTGCACCCGCATCGAGAACAGAGGTCAGGACATCGATGGCATCAGGCAACTGGCGCTCAAGCGCCTGACGATGACGACGTGCCTCCGCCGGTTCAAGCCGACCGAGCACTACCGGCAGCAGAACGAATCCCGCGAGACCCAGCAGGCACCCCGGAAGGACACCGAAGAGACTGACGCCGGCTATCGCGACTACGCAAGCAGTACCGAATCCGATCTGAGTCGAGGTCATCGTCGGACGAGCTCGCGGATGAGCACCGACGAGACGACGAAGACGCGGCTCAGGCCGTTGAGGAACCACGAGGAAGGTCGAGACCCCGAGGAGAATCGCGGCGACCAGGCTCACAGCAGGATCTCCACGCGCTTCACGATTCGCGAGGTCCACCAGTAGCCGAGAGCGGTGAGGCCGACTCCCGACAGCAGGCAGAGCCACCCCGGCAGGGTGCCCAGGAGCCAGCCGAGCGGGTTGACTCCCATCATCATTCCCATCGCGATGCCGAACAGCGGCAGCAGCATGAGGATGCGAGCCGTGGCCCGCGGGCCGGCCAACTGCGCTTCCAGTTGAACTCGGATGTCCTCGGCAACCCGCGCCTGCTCTGCAAGTCGCGTCACGGAGATGAGAAGTCCGCTTCCCTGCTGCGTCGATACTGCCCAGCAAGCAGAGAGCGGCGCGAGAAGAGGGATGCGCTCTGCATCACGGCGAAGAGCCTCGGCGACATCGCCATCGAAGCGCACCGCACCGCAGGCCTCCGACCAGATGGTCGAACCCGTCGCGATCAGCGCCTGCTGCGGCGGCGTGCCCGCACCCAACTCGGCAGCGAGTGCTCCGAGTGCCTCGATGGCGGCCGAGCGCTCTGCTCCGCGACGCCGGCGCACGCCGAGCACGCGTTCGATGCCGACGCGAATGGAGTGAGCACGCATGCCTGGGCTCCCCGCTCCGGCAATCGACTCGAGCCGCGAGGCAGGGTCAGGGCGAATGAGCAGGAAGACAGCGAGGCCCACCAGTGCTGCTGCGAGAGCTGTCATCGAGAGCTGCCTCGCCGTGCGTCGAGCTGGATCATGAACTCGGCGAATGCCTCACCTAGTCGCGTGACGCCCGATTCCGTGATCGCCACCTCGCGCACGTGAGCGAGTGAGTCTTCCCCGCGTTCCAGCACGAAGATCCCCTGCACGATGCGCTGCCCACCGGGGATTCGTTCGACGTGGATCACGCAGTCGAGACCAGCGCAGATGAGGGAATGCACTGCTGCCCGGTCGAGCCCCGCCATAAGCGCGAGTGCCTCAAGCCGCGCGGGCACGTCGCTCGCCGAATTCGCATGAACGGTGCCGCAGCCGCCTTCGTGACCGGTATTCAGTGCGGTGAGAAGTTCGACGACCTCTGCGCCCCTCACCTCGCCAATGCAGAGGCGATCGGGCCGCATGCGCAAGGACTGCCTGACGAGATCGCGCATCGTGATGCTTCCCACGCCCTCGACATTCGCAGTGCGCGCCTGCATGCGCACGACATGCCCGCACTTCGGATCGAGCTCTGCGGAATCCTCGACGAGCACGAGTCGCTCGTTCGGGCCGATGCGAGAGAGAAGGGCGCCGAGCACCGTGGTCTTGCCTGCACCCGTGCCGCCACTGATGACGAAGGACAGCCGCGCATCGATCACGCCGGCAAGAAGCTCGGCCATGGCATCGGTCGCCGAACCCGAGTCGCAGAGTTCCTGCAGCGTGAATCCTGCGGCACGCGGAATACGGATCGAGATGGCGGTGCCGTCGGAGGACAGCGGAGGGATCACCGCATGAAGGCGGGCACCGTTGGCCAGCCGAGCGTCGACGAAGGGCGAGGCGTCATCAAGCCGCCGGCCCGCACTTGCCGCCAGGCGCTGGGCGAGCCGGCGAACTTCGTCTTCGCCCGTGAATCGAACCTCACTGCGCACGAGACCGGATCCGTCATCGACCCATACCGAGTCGGGTGCGTTCACGAGCACGTCAGTGACGCCCGGATTGCGGAGTAGAGGATCGAGACGACCGGCACCGAGCAGCTCACGGCGGAGAACTTCGACGAGTTCGAGGACAGCGCTGTCACCGAGGAGTACGCCTTCCTCGCGAAGGGCTGCCGCCACGTGAGCGGGGGTGGCCTCGCCTTGGCCTGCGATAAGCCGCGTGCGCACTCGCTCCAGGAGTGAGGCTGCCATGCCTAGGCCGCATGAGTTGAACGACGCCCTGCGCCCTGCATCACGCACGCCTCGAGAAGCGCATCAGGAAGCTTCGGCAGTTGGCCGTCGTCGGTGAACGAGGATCCCAGGGGAATCGTGCCGTGCAGCGGCACTCCGAGTATCTGCGCCACAGCCTCGGGCCTGACCCCGCCGGGACGCTCGCGCACGACAATGCGGATGTCAGTCGCCAGGGGCGTGATCTCCTCCAGCAGGCGTGCCGCGGCGATAGTGCCTCGTACTCGGGCGCTGACGACGAGCACCACCGAATTCGCGCGACTCACGATGCTGACGGAGTCGCCGCCCGGATTCCTCGGCAGATCGACCACCGTGAGGTCGAAACCTCGCATTCCCGCATCGAGAACGGCATTCCAGGAATCGGCGCTTGCCTCAGGCGAACCCTCGCGGTCCCACGACAGGACGGAGATGCCCGACATGAGCGGAAGCGCCTGACGAAACGCCGATGTCGCGAGCCGGCCACGCGTGTCGACAAGCTCGGGCCAGCGAATTCCCGCGGCGTCCTCGCCGCCGATCACGAGATCAATGCCGCCGCCTAGGCGATCGCCGTCGATCAGCAGACTGGTTTCGCCGTGCGCGGAGGCTCGAACGGCGCATGCCGCCGCCAGGGTCGACGCTCCCGCGCCGCCGGATGCGGAGAGGAACGCGACGAGGCGCCCGTCGTGCGCTGGCTCATCGACGCGAGCACTCAGCTGCTCGGCCAGCCAGTCACTCGCGTCGGGAAGACAGACCACGTGCTCGGCTCCGATGCTCACCGCAATGCGCCAGGCATCGGGATCCACGGCATCGCTCGCCCCGAACGTGACCACGATGACCCCACTGCGCCGCGGAAACTTCTCGACCGCGGCGGCCCCTGCCATGTCGACGAGTACGAGAGGCGCGTGCGACCACCGCGATCGATCGGCAGCGGCATGCGAGATGACGTGGAGCTCGGCTCCTGACGCCGCCGCGAGCCGTGCGCACTCGTCGATGAGATCCGTGCTGTCGCTGATGAGAAGTGGTCGTGCGAGATTCATTCGTCCTCCCCGGTCATTCCCGGAGCATCGACTCTGCAGGCCCTCGTATCAACGACTCAGGGCGCGCCTGTGGATGACGCGAGCACGCCTCGCCCCTGTGGACGAGATAGCGTCAGGTCATGACCTCGGCATCCGTGACCCGTGCGCCGATCGCTGCATTCTTCGACCTCGACAAGACCATCCTGGCGAAGTCCAGCTCATTCGCATTCGCTCGTCCCTTCTATAAGGAGGGACTCATCGGTCGTGCCGATGTCATCAAGAGTGCGTACGCGCAGTTCGTCTACCTGGCCTCCGGAGCCGATCACGACCAGATGGAGTCGATGCGTCAGTACATGTCGAATCTGGTCACCGGCTGGGAGGTCGAGAAGGTCCAGCAGATCGTGGCCGAAACCCTCGACACGATCGTCGATCCCATGGTCTACGAGGAGGCACTCGACCTCATCGCCCATCATCGAATGCTCGGCCACCAGATCATCATCATCTCGTCGTCCGGCACCGATGTGGTCGAGCCGATCGGCCAGCGACTCGGTGCCGATCTCGCCATAGGCACGCAGGTCGGGATCGAGGACGGCAAGTACACCGGCGAGATCCTGTTCTACGCCTATGGTCCGGGCAAGGCTGAGGCCATGCGCTCACTTGCCGCGGAGCGCGGCTACGACCTCACCGAGTGCTACGCGTACTCCGACTCCTTCACCGACGTGCCGATGCTGGAGGCCGTGGGGAACCCCGTTGCGGTGAATCCGGATTCCGAGCTTCGCAAGCTGGCGATCGAGAACCAGTGGCCGATTCGCGATTTCGCGAAGCCGGTGGCGATGAAGAGCCGCATCGACAAGAAGCAGGCCGCTGCGGCCGGAGCCGGCGTCGCGCTGGGCGCCGTAGCGCTGGGCATCGCGTGGTACGCGCGACGCCGATCCCTGCGCGCCTAGATCTCTACGGCCTTCGCGCCCATGGCGAGTGCGGTGGCAAACCAGGTGATGTACGCATTGATGCCCTCGGGCGTGCCTGCTGAGTACTCGCGAATGGCGGAGACATAGGCAGGCCTGCCCAGCTCGAACATGCCGTGCTCGGGAATCGTGAACATCGAGGGATCAATTCCCTTGGACGCCATCACGAGTCGAGTGCAGGCCCGCGCGACGAGCCCGCTGCCGATCTCGAAGGGGCGCAGTGCCGAGAGCTCGCCGTGGACGATGGCTGCGATCAGCAACGCGGGCGAGTTCGACGTCGTGATGATCTCGGCCAGACTGGCAAGTCGCGGCCCGATGACCGAGGCAGGCGGAAGCACGCCGATATTCAGCGGATCGCGCACGTCATCGCTGCTCCGCGGCCGGCCCCGCATGTCATCCGTCGCGAAACCCTGCGCCGCGATCGCGTGCAGCTCGGCAAGGACCTGCAGGGGCGAGGTGGTCCATGTGTCAACGAGTGCCGGCACGCGCGCCGTCAGGACCTGCGCATTTCCCAGGATGCGACCCATCGGCGAGTCATCGACCACGGCGGTGTCGGCCCCATCGATGGCGGCCGAGTCGCGAGCGCCGCGCAGCACGGAAGCCGAGGCGACCTCCGCGGCCTTCGCTCGAATCCCCCGATCCCAGAGCACCGCATCGATCTCGTCGCGCGTTGCCGCGAGGAGTCCGGCCGTGGCCTCGCTGAGCGGGAGGTCGCGCAGCGGATCGGGGATTTCGGCGCGGGGAGTCACGTGCTCATCTAACCTGACCTCACCTGAACCGCCTCTCGGCCCGTCGCCCGAGCCGAATCACGAAGGATCACCATGAGCAACGACGCTCTCTCCAATCTCGGCACCGAGTCGCGCACCTTCGCGCCCAGCCCGGAGTTCGCCGCGGCGGCCAACGCGCAGGCCGGCATGTACGCCGAGGCCTCGGCCGACCGCCTCGCCTTCTGGGCCACGCAGGCCGAACGCCTCGACTGGGCCGAGCCCTTCACCCAGGTTCTCGACTGGTCGAACGCGCCATTCGCGCGCTGGTTCGTCGATGGCAAGTTCAACGTGGCGTACAACTGCGTCGATCGCCACGTCGAGGCCGGCTACGGCGGGCAGGTCGCTATCCGTTTCGAGGGCGAGCCGGGCGACACCCGCAACATCACCTATGCCGAATTGCAGGACGAAGTCTGCAAGGCAGCGAATGCCCTGATCGAACTCGGCATCAAGGCCGGCGATCGAGTAGCCATCTACATGCCGATGATTCCCGAGGCCGTCATCGCCATGCTGGCCTGTGCACGACTCGGCGCACCTCATTCGGTGATCTTCGGCGGATTCGCGTCGCATGCACTCGAGAGTCGTATCAATGATGCCGCGGCCAAGCTCGTCATCACGACCGATGGCCAGAACCGCCGTGGGTCTGCCATGCCGCTCAAGCCCGCGGTCGACGAGGCCGTCACCACTACTCCGAGCGTCGAGCACGTGCTCGTCGTCAAGCGCACCGGCGGCGATGTCGACTGGAATCCCGAGCGCGATGTCTGGTGGCACGACATCGTCGATCGCCAGAGTCCCGAGCACGAGGCGGAGGCCTTCGACAGCGAGCACCCGCTCTTCATCCTGTACACGTCGGGAACGACCGGTAAGCCGAAGGGAATTCTGCACACCACCGGCGGCTACCTGACACAGACCTCGTACACGCACTTCAACGTCTTCGACCTGAAGCCGGAGACCGATGTCTACTGGTGCACCGCCGACATCGGCTGGGTGACCGGGCATTCCTATGTGGTCTACGGACCGCTCTCCAACCGGGTGACCCAGGTGATTTACGAAGGCACTCCCGATACGCCCGGCCAGGACCGCTGGTGGGACATCGTCGAGCGCCACAAGGTGTCGATTCTCTACACCGCTCCCACCGCCATTCGCACCTTCATGAAGTGGGGCGATGACATCCCGCAGTCCAAGGATCTGTCGTCGCTTCGCGTGCTGGGATCCGTGGGCGAATCCATCAACCCCGAGGCATGGATGTGGTACCGCGATGTCATCGGCGGCAACCGCTGCCCGATCGTCGATACCTGGTGGCAGACCGAGACCGGCGCGATGATGATCTCTCCGCTGCCGGGCGTGACCGCGACCAAGCCGGGCTCCGCGATGAGCCCGCTTCCCGGAATCTCCGCGGCCATCGTCGATGACAACGGCACTCCCGTCGAGCACGGCCATGGCGGCTACCTGGTACTCACCGAGCCCTGGCCGTCGATGCTGCGCGGCATCTGGGGCGATAACGAGCGTTACGTCGATACCTACTGGTCGCGCTGGCCGCAGTACTACTTCGCCGGCGACGGTGCGAAGTACGACGATGATGGCGCGCTCTGGCTGCTCGGTCGTGTTGATGACGTCATGAACGTGTCGGGTCATCGCATCTCGACCACTGAAGTCGAGTCAGCGCTTGTCTCCCATCCGACCGTGGCCGAGGCCGCTGTCGTGGGCGCCAATGACGAGATGACCGGCCAGGGAATTGTGGCGTTCGTGATCCTGCGCAAGGGATCCGAGGACGGCCCCGGGGTCGCGAAGGCACTTCGCGATCATGTCGCCAAGGAGATCGGGCCCATCGCCAAGCCGCGCCAGATCATGATCGTCGCCGAGCTTCCCAAGACCCGTTCGGGAAAGATCATGCGTCGACTCCTGCGCGATGTCGCCGAGAATCGTGATCTCGGCGATGCGACGACGCTCGCAGATCCGACCGTGATGAATATGATCGCGGCAGGGCTCTCGAGCTCACCGACGGAGGAGTAAGCCCATGGCGAGAGCGCAGATTCTCTCTCGCCCGTCGATATTCCAGCGGCAGTGGCTACGCACTCAGCTGCGTGACGAGACAGTCGGTGGAATCCTGCTGCTCATCATGGCCATCGCGGCCCTGATCTGGGCAAACTCCCGCTGGGGTGATTCCTACGTCGCCCTCGTCGCTCGGCAGGTCGGCCCGGCATCCCTCCACCTGCACCTGAGCCTCGGCACGTGGGCAGCAGACGGCCTGCTCGCCGTGTTCTTCTTCATCGCGGGCCTTGAGCTCAAGCACGAGTTCGTGCTCGGAACGCTGTCGAAGCCGGCGCAGGCTGTCGTGCCCGTCGCAGCCGCACTCGGCGGCATGGTGCTTCCCGCGATCATCTTCGTCGTCGTGAACTCGACCGCTGCCGACGGTGCTCCGCATGGCTGGGGAATCCCGATGGCCACGGATATCGCGTTCGCGCTGGCCGTACTCGCCGTCGTGGGCAGGCGCCTGCCACTTCCCCTGCGCGCATTCCTGCTCGCACTCGCCGTCGTGGATGACCTGGGCGCCATCACGGTCATCGCGATCTTCTACTCGCATGGCTTCCACGCATCGTGGTTCATCGGCGCGCTCGCGCTCTTTGCTCTCTATGCGATCGCGCAGCGCGCGCGCTGGCGCACTCCCCTGCTCTACGTTCCCCTCGCCTTCCTCGCCTGGTACTGCCTGTTTCAGAGCGGCATCCACGCCACGGTCGCCGGAGTCGCGCTCGGACTTCTCACTCGAGTCCGACTCGATCCGGGCGAGAGCTCGAGCCCGGCCGAGCGCATGTCCCATCTCATCCATCCGATCAGCGCCGGGCTCTGCGTTCCGCTCTTCGCCTTCTTCGCCTCGGGCGTCGATCTGCGCAGCACAGGCTTGCTGGGAGCGTTGAGCAATCCCGTGGCGATCGGCGTGCTGATCGGTCTCGTCGTGGGCAAGCCACTCGGCGTCTTCGGAACGGCGTGGCTCACCGCTCGCTTCACTCGCGCGCAATTGAACCCACTTCTCGCCTGGCGCGATATCGCCACGGTGGGCTTGCTCGCAGGCATCGGCTTCACGGTCGCCCTGCTGATCAGCGAACTCGCCTACCCGGATTCACCCGCCGAGACCAACAGCGCCAAGGTCGCGGTGCTGACCGCCTCGGTGATCGCCGCGGGCCTGGCCACGATCGCGATTCGGGCTCGAAATCGCCACTATCGCCTCGTGGAATCGATGGAGCAGGCGGAAGGGCAGTAATCTGCTGCCATGGCCAATGACGCAAGCATCGCCGACCTGGTGCGGAAGACCGCGAACGACGCCAAGCGCCTCGTGCAGGCACAGGTCGCCTTCACTCAGGCCGAGCTCAAGAGCACCGGGGAAGCAGTCGCGATCACTAGCGGACTAGCCATCGCCACGGTCATCATCGTCAGTCTCTTCGCGATCTTCATCCTCATCACGATCGCCTTCGCGCTCGCAGCGATGGGCCTGCCCACCTGGGCAGGCTTCGGTCTCGTCTCGCTCTTCCTTCTCATTGCCGCGATCGTCACCGGCATCCTCACGAAGAAGAACGCCTCTTCCATCAAGGGTCCCGACCTGTCGATGGCCGAGCTTCGCAAGACCCAGGAGACCCTGGCGCCTTCGAAGCCCG
>JBEGLG010000054.1:0-4128 GCA_041183645.1 Actinomycetota bacterium
TGTGGCCGGGGGCGAATCTCGGTGAGACCAGCGTGCGCTTCTCCAGCGACCGCAGCTAGGTAATCAGCCCGCGCTTCTTCGCGACGCGGTACAGGTCAGTCTTAGTCGACACCTCGTAGCCCGCCTTGGTGTACTTCGCGCGCACGCGCTTGATGTACTCCTGAGCAGTGGTCACCGACACGCCCATGCGGCGAGACACGGCCTCCATCTTGAGCCCTGACGCGTAGAGCGAGAGCGCGGTGCGCTCCTGATCGGAGAGCTTGACGTCGGAGTGCAGATCGCCGACAAGTGCCATGGCGATCTCCGGTGACATGAACGGCTTGCCCGCCAGCGTGGAGTCGATAGCGGCTCGAATCTGCACGACATCTGTCTGCTTCGAGACGTAGGCGAGAGCGCCGGCCGACATCGACTCGCGCACGATCATCGGGTCACCGAGAGCGCTAATGACCATGACGGGCACACCGGCGTCGACCAGGGCGCGCACATTCGCGATGGGATTCGAGTCGTCGCCGAGATCGAGATCGAGAAGTGCGCAGTCGACGGCCTTGCGCTTGGCGGCGTGCAGGGCATCGGCGATAACCGCGCCTTCGTAGGCGATCTCGACATCGCCCAATTCGTTGATCAGCCCCGTGATGAGGGCCGAGCGCACGAGGGGGTGATCCTCGAGAACGATGAAACGCAGCTTCTGAGCAGCCATGGTGCCTCCTGTGCGCACACCCTAGCGCAGTACGGGGGACTTCTGTCCCCTATTGACCGTCAGGGGGTGGGGGACCCATATGCCTGGAGGACGACTTCGAGGAGTAGCCGCACCTGCTCGACGTCGACTCCGATCCGCGCGGCGATCATCGATTCGGGGAGCCCGGCGGCGTAAAGCACCAGTGCCCGCTCGGCCGTCGGATCCAGTGACACGGTCGAGCCGTCCACGGGTACCAGCACCGCGGCGAAGTCCGGTGAAATCCAGGGTCGGCCGAGCTCGACGGCCACCACTGCCTCGGCAAGCTGGTCGATAATCGAGCGCTTGGGCACGTAGGCGGTTGCTCCGGCGCGCACTGCCGCCTGCACGAGAAGTGCTTGCTCATGTGCGCTGATCATGACGACGGGAACATCTGCGTCCCTCAAACACATGACGATCTCCGCAGGACTGCGCCCATCACCGAGATCGAGATCCACGATGGCGCATGTGGCCTCGGCGTTCGCCGCCACGGCAAGCGCCTCGTTCAGCTGCGCGCCGGTGTAGGCCATCGTGGCGCCGGGGAATGAGGTGCTCAGATGATCAGTAATCGCACCGAGAACGAGAGGATGGTCCTCGAGGACGATGAACGAGTGGCGGGACACCGCCACACCCTAGGGCAGGAGCCGAGCACGTGACCGAGTCATCGAAGGATGCAACGCAGCTCGTTGCGATCTTCGAGCGCACCGGTGCCACGGCCCTTGTCGTCGCTGGCTCGATCGAATTCCTGCCGTCTCTCTTTCTGCTTCTCCTTCATCGCGATGAGATTCCCGCACTCATCTGGCTGACCTGGGTTGTTCCGGTCGCGATCTTCCTCATCGCATTCCTCCCGTCGCTGCGCCGGCAACGCGCGATGACCCAGGCAGCAGCCGGACTTCTCTTCCTACTTCTCGCGATCGTGTTCGCGCAGGCCTACGGCCCCGGGTGGCTTCCGCTTCCGTTCTCGGCTTTCGCCGTGGCCTTTGGCGCGGCCTTCACCCTGGGGGTCGTGCCTGCGCTCGTCGTGATCGCCCTCGCCGCGCTTCTCAACCTGATCGCCGTGCTCGCGCCGACTCCTCAGATGATCCTCGCCGCGGCAGACCTCGCCGGAGGTGCCATCGGGCCGATCTTCATTCTCATTGCGGCGCCGGCGCTCCTGGGCATGGCCTACAGCTGGCGTCGAGCAGCGCGCATCGCCGACGCGAGCACCGCGGAGATCGAGACCGCGGCAGCCGTGAGTTATCGCGCTGTCCAGGTGCAGTCCGCGCGCACGTCAGTCGATCGTCGGATCCACGAAACGGTGCTCAACACCCTCAACGCGATCACTCAGGGTGTGGGCAGCGACGGAAATCTCCTTCGCGCCGAGTGCCGGCGCGACATCGAGCAGCTGGAGCTGGGTGCGCTGCCGGCGCACGATGCGACTCTGGGCGCTCTCGTCGACGAAGCGCGACTCGCCGCGGCCTTGCGAACGCCGCAGGTGCGGGTCGATGTCGACACCGACTTCCTGCTCCCTCAGCAATCCGCGGGAGCTCTGCGTGACGCGCTCGTCGAGGCATTGAGAAATGTCGAGCGCCACGCGCAAGCGACCAGTGTCGACATCGATGCGCGACTCGTGTCAGGAGCGCTCGAGGTCGTTGTTCGCGACGATGGTCGGGGCCTACGAGAGGGCGACACGGAGCGCTTCGGGATGCGTAACACCATCAAGGCCTCCCTGAGCGCCATCGGAGGCGAGGCAATTGTCGAGAGTGCGCCCGGTCGGGGCACCTCGGTGACCCTGCGGGTGCCCATCGTCGTGGCCGCCGAACTGCAGGTTCCGGTGAGTCCGGTCATCGACATCCTGCTCGACTCAGTGCGCACGCGAGCATTTCTCTTTGCGCCCACGATCTTCGGACTCGTCATGCTCCCCTGGATTGCGAGTGGCCTCGGCGATGCACGCCTAGCCTTCGCCCTGAGCTTCATTGCCTTCCTCGGATGCAATATCGCCCTGGCTGTGCGCTGGAACACGAGCTCACGCGTGCCGTTGACTCTTCTCGCTCTGGTGCTGGGCATCATGACCTACGCCATCACCGGGCATGAACTCGTGGGCTGTGCCTCCGCGTCATCGGTTCACTGGATCATCAACAGCGTGGCCGGCGGCATCGGCCTTCTGCTCTTCGCCGGTCAGCGGTATTGGTGGCATTGGCTGTTCCTGCCCATCATCACCGCGGCGGGTCTCGTGCTCACGCTGGCGCTCCCGAGCGAATGCAACGCCGTGCCGGCGATGTCACTAGTGGTGACGGTCGTCTATATGTCAGCTGCCCTCTTCCTGATGACGGTGCTCTTCCGAGAGTTCGATCGGCGCCGTGCCGACGGACTCGTGCTCTGGGCCTCGTCAGTGGAATACCAGGCAGAGATCGAGCGCCAGATCACGATCACCTCCCAATGGAGCAGGGTCAGCGCCTCCACCATCGCGCTGCTCAAGGGCATCGCTGATGGCAGCCTCGACGCCGGTGATGCACTCGTGCGCGAACGTGCGGCCGGAGAGGAGAGCCAGCTTCGCGGAAATCTCGGCTTCGAGCGGCTGTCGTCCTCGTACATGTGGAGGGCAGTTCTCGATGTCGTGGAAGTGGCTGCCGAGCATGGCCTCAGCGTGGATGTCGCCGCGATCAGCACTCCCACGAGCAGTCGACCGATTCCCGAGATCGTGAAGGACTTCCTGAGTCGGGTAGTGCTCGGGTCGCCGAGTCGTACGGTGACAATTCGACTCTTCGTCGATGACGGCCAGCCCGAGGTGATCGTGACAGCGCTGACGGATGTTGTCGCACTCGCGTGGCAGGCAGCTGCCGAGTCGATGAAGGTCACCCTCGAGAGCACTGCGAGCACTCTCACCGACTCGGGAATCCAGCTGAGCCGCACCGCGATTTCCGAGCGTCAGACCATCGTCAGCATCCGACGGGATCCGGAGGCCGGGCAGTGAAGCCGAGCGAGTTCGAGCATCCCGAAGGATCAGCGCTCATCCAGACACGTCGCTGGGTATTCGTCCTGGGGATCTCCATCGCCTACCTGATCTCCCTGCTTCTCGGCCTCACGGGCTGGCGGCTGATGACGCCTGCCGAGCATGCGCTCATCGTCTTCTCGATTCCCTGGTTCTCCCTGGGGCTGCTGATGAATCGAACCGGTACCCGGCTGTGGCTCTTTGCGCCCGCACTTGCGTCGCTGGTTCTGTGCTGCGTGTTCGCGCCGCGCTCGCATCCTCAGTGGATTGCACTCGTGCTGCTGGTGTCGTACCTGTCGTACATGTGGGCTGTGCTCATGCCGAGACGGATGGGCATGCTCGCCATCATTCTGGGCCCGCTCGCCCTCGCCGGCGTGTGGTCGCAGCGGCCGACGAATGCCATTGCAGGCGGGCTCGTGCTTGCCGATGGCTCCCTCGCCCTCAT
>JBEGLG010000055.1:0-3521 GCA_041183645.1 Actinomycetota bacterium
GGTCGCTGCCGAGGGGCGCTAATCCGCCGGTCACGGTGATCCGAAGCCGACTCGGCCCGCGCAGAGCCTCGGCGTTCGCGAATAGCACCTCGGCGACCGCGGAGCGGATCACCTCGTGATCGGGTGCCGTGAGGCCGAGTACTGCGGCGGAACGATCAAGCCGTCGCAGATGCCTCGTCAGCGCGAAAGCACGCCCGTCGACGACCTTCATCGTCTCGAATACGCCGTCGCCCACGGTGAATCCGTGGTCGAGTGCGCTCACTAGGGCCTCGTCTGTAGGAACGAGACTGCCGAGGCTTCCCTCGCCGATCCAGATCATGACTGCTCCTCGCTTGCCAGGTCGATCAGGCGGCGTGCCTTCAACTCTGTTTCCTGCCATTCCGCCACCGGATCGGAACCCCAGGTGATGCCCGCGCCGGTGCCGAACTGAAGCGACGAGCCATGCTTCCAGAAGGTGCGAATGGTGACCGCAAACTCGGCCTCCCGGCCATGATCCTGCACCCAGCCGAGTGCGCCGCAGTAGACGGCACGTGACGCGGGTTCCAGGGCACCGATAAGTCGCAGAGCCGAGGATTTCGGGGCCCCCGTGACCGACCCGGGAGGAAACGTCGAACTGAGAATCGATGTCCATGTCATGTCGGGGGTCACGAGCCCCGAGACGTGCGACACCAGGTGCACGAGTCCCGGATGCTCCTCGACCGCCAGCAGCCTCGGGACCTCGACGGATCCGGTCAGGCACACGCGGGAGAGATCATTACGCACGAGATCGACGATCATGACGTTCTCGGCAGCATCCTTGTCGAGCAAATCGGCCTCCGTTCGGCCGGTTCCCTTGATCGGCCCGGACATCAGTGCCGCACCATTGCGTCGGAGGAAGAGCTCGGGGCTTGCACTCGCGATCTCCACCCCGATCTCGGGTGCGTGCACGATCGCCGAGTACGGGGCGGGATTGCCCGTCACGAGTCGCTCGAAGAGTCCGAGCAGGCTCTGACTCTCATCGATCACCGCCGACATCACCCGGCAGATGTTCGCCTGGTACACATCACCCCGGGCAATGGCCTCGCGGGTGGATTCAACTGCAGCGCAGTAGGCCGCCTTGTCGAATGACGACGTCCAGGACTCACGTGTAGGCCCGAGCCACGTATCGGCGATCCACGCCGGGCGAGAAGGGCTCCAGGAGCCAAAGCGCAGGAAGATCTGCTCGCCGTCGTACGGCAGCACGGCAATCCAGCGACCGGCACCCTCGAGAACGCCGGAGTCTCGACTCACGTCATGGAGATCGGTTCCCCACAGCCCACCGATGCAGGCGAATGCGGGCAGGCTCACCCGCCCATCATTGCGCCTTCGGACCTCCACGACCCCCAAAGCGGACCTCATTGGCGGTCCGGTGCGGTCGTCAGATATGGTTCCTACTCGACCGAGAGGTCACGCGGACGTAGCGCAGCTGGTAGCGCATCACCTTGCCAAGGTGAGGGTCGCGGGTTCGAATCCCGTCGTCCGCTCGAAGTACTCCTTTTCGGAGTACTCGCGGTGGAGTGACCGAGAGGCGAGGTAGCGGCCTGCAAAGCCGCGTACACGGGTTCAAATCCCGTCTCCACCTCCACACAGGGCCGATCAAGGCCGATGTCGAGGATGCACCTGCTGAGATGCGAGACTGTCTCCATGGCCACCACACCCGCAGCAGCAGACCCGAATGACCCCCGCGAGCGCTTCAAGGCGGCTCTCGATGCCAAGAAGAGCAAGGGCGGACATCGGGGCACGGAGCCGATGACCTCGAATGGCAAGGCCAAGGAGTCCTCATCCGCAGCAGGGGGCAAGAAGGAATTCCGCCGCAAGAGCGGCGGCTGATCTGCTGAAGCCCTGGATTCAGGCCGTGCATCCGGGCTGATAGGCTTTCCACTCGTAATACGGACCGTTAGCTCAGTTGGCTAGAGCGTTCCCCTGACACGGGAGAGGTCACAAGTTCGAGTCTTGTACGGTCCACAAGATGCGAGGCCCTCGACACACGTCGGGGGCCTTTCGCATGCCGCGTGAGTCGAACTCTCCGCTAGTCTCGCGAGGTGTCCATTACTGCCCTGACCTTGATCATCCTCGCCATCTGCCTGGCGGCATTCGGCATCGCCTTCATCGCCCTGGGAATGTCCAATGAGCGCGCCTACTGGTCGCAGCGCGATCCGCAGGGCGACCCTCGCCGTGACGCAACTCCGCTCGCGCAGGTCGTCAGGCGCGCCGGCCACTATGCGGCCGGCGAGTACCGGGCTCCCCTGCGCGTGGCTGCCATCGGCGTGATCATGATCTGGCTGGCCATCGCCAGCGCCATCATCGGAATCCTGGTCGAGATCCTCTAGTCGAAGTCGACCGTGAGGGGCGCATGATCGCTCCAGCGCTCCGCGTAGGTCGCCGCCTTGCCTACCGTGGCCGTGGTTGCTCGCTTCGCGATCGCCTTCGATGCGAGGGCATAGTCGATGCGCCATCCCCCATCAGTGTCGAAGCCGCGACCGCGCCAGGACCACCAGGTGTAGGGCCCCGGCCCCTCGCCGCCCAGCTCTCGTCCGAGATCTGTCCAGCCCGTGGCGAACCACGCATCCAGATAGGCACGTTCCTCCGGGAGGAATCCCGCCTTGTCGCGGTTGCCCTTCCAGTTCTTGATGTCGACCTCACGATGGGCGATGTTGAGATCACCGCAGACAACTACCTCGGGCTGAGTGGCCAATTCGCGCATCCGTCGATCGATCTCCGCCAGGTGCGCCATCTTCTCGTCCTGCTTGACCGTGCCGGCCTCTCCGCTATGGAAGTAGGCGCTCACGACCGTGACCTTCTTGCGACCCTGAGCGAGATCCGCTTCGATCCAGCGACCCTGCCCGTCAAAGGGCTGGGTGCCTGTACCTACGCGCACAGCCTTGATCGGTAGCGAAGTCAGAATCGCCACCCCTGCTCGGCCCAGAGTCTCGGCTGGGGCATGCACCACCGAGTACTGCTCGAGCGCGGAGCCAGCGAGCACCTCCTGCAGCTGTTCGGTCGTGGCTCGTACCTCCTGCAGGCAGATCACGTCGGCGTCGGCCCCGGCCAGCCACTCGAGTCCTCCACGACGGGCAGCGGCACGGATTCCGTTGACATTGGCGGTGACGATTCTCAAAGGGGCCATTCGGGCAGGATACTGAGACCAAGCCGAAGGGAACCATGAACAGACTCACAGACCGTGTCGCGCTCGTCACCGGAGCCGACGGCGGCATCGGTCGAGCCATCGTCACGCGACTTTCCGCCGAGGGGGCCTTGGTCATCGCCACCGACATTCGTCCGATGGAGCCCAGCGGCGCCCTCACCTTGGTCCACGACGTCTCGAGCGAGAGGGCCTGGGCACAGGTCGTGGAAATCGTGACGGCACGGTTCGGGCGACTCGACATCCTGGTGAATAACGCCGGACGCACCGATTTCGGAGTCATCGAGGGCACCAGTCTCGAGGAATACGATCAGGTGATCGCCTCCTCGCAGACCAGTGTGTTCTTGGGCATGAAGGCCTG
>JBEGLG010000056.1:0-10004 GCA_041183645.1 Actinomycetota bacterium
ATCGGGTGCACGTGATGTAGGTCGTGCGATCAGGATGACGGAAGCAGACAGGTGCCGGCGTGCTCACGCCTCCGGTGGCATCTGACATGCGTGGAATCCCCTACTCGGCCTGGTTCCGCGAGGTGCGGATGAACTCCCTCAGCCTAAGCGTTGAGCTCGACTGCTTCGAGCACGGCAACCAGGGAGGTGCCGCGGCCGTCAATGCCACTCTCCCAATGCCACTCGCCCTGCATGGCACGAGACCATGTCGTCACGACTGTGGTGCCCAAACCGCTTCCGACGTCGGCCGAGATCCCGACGCCATCGTCGGCCACCCGCACCAGACAGCCCCTCGGCGTGCGCACTAGTCGAATCTCGACTCGCGATCCACCCGAATGCATGGCCGCGTTGAGCAGTCCCTGCTCAACGATGCGATAGGCGGCAAGTGGGAGTCCGCTGCCCAGAATCGTCCGGTCGAGATCCAGAGCTGGGTCCACCTCGATATCGATAACCAGCGTGGCTTCGTATTGCAGGGCAAGCTCCTCGAGGGCTGTCTGCAGATCGATGTCCTCGAGATTCGGGCTGAGAACGCGCGCTGCGCCCCGCACGTCAAAGGAGCGAATCTGCTCGAGTCGGCTGATCATCGGCTCCAGTCGCTGGGCTGCGTCCGGACCCAGGTCACCAGCCAGTGCCTGTAACTCGAGGCAGCTCGCGATCAGGCCGGCCTGCACGCGATCGTGCAGCAGCACGGCCACCTGCCGCCGCGCCTCCTCGTCGGCGGTGATGAGCCGAATCTGCTGCTCGCGGGCCAGGCTGAGGGCCTCCTCGGTCTCACGGGCACGTCGAGTGAGTCTCGAGTTCACGCTGCCCAGGACTGCAGAGACGAAGACAAGCACGATGAACGAGCGAAGCACCGTTGCGGGATACGCCTGCGTTCCCGCCGGCAGCTGCGGAAGGAAGTCAAGAAGAGCGCGAAGGGTGGGCACAAGAAAGGAGATGGCAAACAACGGCAGGAGATAGTTTCGCCAGGTGACACCCTGGCGGTACTGAAGGCGGCGAAATCCTGCCGCGAGGAAACCGATGCCGATTCCGACGATCAGTGCGGGAAGCGCTCCGCGAAGATTCAAAGCCGAATCATTGATGTAGCGCTCGTTGTACACGCCCAGGGAGTAGATGAGATAGAACATCGACATGATTGCGCCCAGGGGTGCGGGCTGCAATTCATACGGCCCGATGGCCGCGATGATCCGACGCATCATCGAGCGTCATCCCATTCCTGGTCACGCATGATGCGCAGGTAGGCCAGCACCGCACGGGTGCGCAGATCGCCGCCCTCGTCTCCCGGAACGAGTACTCGGTAGGCCTTCGAGAGGTCCTTGCGCACCGAGTCCTGCGTGAGGGCGAGGCGTTGCGCGATATCCGGGGCTGAGAGACCGGTGGAAGCGAGCGCGATGACCGCGCGCTGCCGAGGGGTGAGCTCTTCGAGCACATCGGTCGCGGTCTCATCAGGTCGGGCCTCGTCACTCATGTGCGCAATGCCGCGGGCCGTCGTACGGAGAATCTCGATGAGTTCGGCGGTCTCCATCTCGCCGGACTTCGCGATGAAGGACCATCCGATTCGTTGATTCTCGGGCACTCGGCGCGCGAGATTCTTCAGCGAGTACTGCGAGTAGATCACGATGCCCATATCGGCATTGAGCTCGCGCAGGGCGAGACCGAGATCGATGCCGTTCACCTGCTCGGCGCCGAGGGCGAGATCCAGAAGGGCGACGTCGGCGTGGGCTACGTGCTCGGAGGCCAGGGCTTCTGAGGGGTCTTCAGTCGAGAGGACAAGATCCACCTCGTTCGACGCAGCGAGTGCACGAGTCATGATCCCGCGCAGCGCGGGGTCATTCTCGACATAGATCACTCGGGAGGGACGCACGACCGAATACTTCCAGGAGCCGTGGAGCACGCAGGCGCCGGTTCACGTTTGTGCCCCGACATGCGCGTGGAGGGCACCCATCAAGGTGCCCTCCACGCGGGATGAATCCTGGGTGAGTCAGGAGCGGTCGATGGTCACCGAGTTGATGACCACGTTCTCCTTCGGACGATCCTGCGCGCCCACGGGCACGGCAGCGATCGCGTCGACGACATCGCGCGACGACTGATCAGCAACCTCGCCGAAGATGGTGTGCTTGAAGTTCAGCCACGTGGTCGGTGCCACCGTGATGAAGAACTGCGAACCGTTGGTGTTCGGGCCGGCATTGGCCATGGCAAGCAGGTAGGGCTTGTCGAAGGTCAGCTCGGGGTGAGCCTCATCCTCGAAGCGGTAGCCCGGGCCGCCCGTGCCGGTGCCCAGGGGGTCGCCGCCCTGGATCATGAAGCCGGAGATCACGCGATGGAAGATCGTGCCGTCGTACAGCGGCGCGGAGCTCTTCGCGTTGAGCTTCGGGTTGGTCCACTCCTTGGTGCCCTCGGCGAGCTCGGTGAAGTTGCGGACGGTCTTGGGAGCGTGATCAGGGAACAGGTTCACCTTGATATCGCCCATGTTGGTATGCAGGGTCGCAGTCAGTGTCATGACTCAATCCTCGCATGCCCCCTGATGCCCTGCAGCAGTGGACCTACAGCCCGTGAGCGGCGACAACCTCGTCGATCCGCACCTTCTGATGCGGCTGCAACGGCTGGTCGGGAAGTGTCGAGACACCACCCAGCGGGTCCTCCACACCGCAGCGCACGCCCGACATCTGCTCGAGAACCGCGACACCGCAATAGGGCACGTAGAACGGGGAGTAGCCACCCTCGTGGGTCATCATGATGCGACCCTCGCAGAGCTCATCGGCCACCTCCATGAGGATCGCGGTCATCTCGCGATATCCGTGCGAGGTGACGATCATGCGACCCAGTGGGTCGTAGACGCTGGCATCGAAGCCCGACGGCACGACGATGATCTGCGGCTTGAACTTGCGCAGCGCTGGCACCACGATTCGCTTCATCGCCTCGACATAGGCGCCATCCCCGGAGCCTGCCGGCAAGGGGATATTGATGGCGAAACCGTCGCCGGCTCCCTCGCCCTTCTCGGCGATGCTGCCGCTCTCGCGCGGGTAGAGATCATCCTGGTGAAGAGAGATCGTGAGCACGCTCGGATCGTCGTAGAAGATCGACTGCGTGCCATTGCCGTGATGCACGTCCCAGTCCACCACGGCGACCCGCTCGATTCCGCGAGTGGCCTGCGCATGAGCGATGGCGATTGCCGCATTCGCGAAGATGCAGAAGCCCATGCCGTTACCGCGACGCGCATGGTGCCCCGGCGGCCGGATGAGTGCGTAGGCATTGGTGACCGTGCCGTCGAGCACGGCATCGATCGCGGCAATAGCGCCACCGGCCGCGAGGGCTGCGATCTCGTACCCGCCGTGACCGAACGGCGACTCGCCATCGCCGGCGTCGCCGCCCTTGACGTTGAGGCTCTGCTTCTTGATGTCCTCGAGATGCTCCTTCGTGTGAACGCGAAGGATCTCCTCCTCGGTCGCCGGGCGCGCCTCGATGCGCGTGAGGTGCTTGGCCAGGCCCGAGACCTCGACAAGGGCGGCAAACCGCACCTTGCTCTCCGGTGACTCCACGTGCATGTACGGCTGCACGAGACCGCCGGCGACCATCAGGCCTGCATAGGTGCCCGTGTCATGCCAGCCGTAGAGCTCATGCCAGACGAAACCTGTTGCCATCTCTGCTCCTTGCGGTCACTCCTGGCTTACGTCCAGGACTTCTCTTCCTGATTCCAAGCACCACCGGGCAGGGAGCCCGGCTTCTGGAAGGCGTCGAGCACGTTCTTCATGATCTGCGAGACGTTGTTCTCGTAGTTGAACGAGGGCAGGGCGCTCATCCAGGCAATCGAGCCCGTCGAGAACACCGCACCGTCATTCGCGGCGGTGAAGTAGGTCATGTCGGCGCGCACGGTGTCGCTCTGAGTGCCCAGGGTTCCCGGGTGGTTGAAGAGGATGTCCTCGACGACGCCCGCGTAGTTGTCACTCCAGCTGGTCGACGAGGCGAGCAGCTTGGTGTGCGGGGGCGTGCCCAGCTCGAGGTCGTATCGCTCGGTCTCGAGTCCTGCAGCACCGCCGAGGGCCAGGCCGAAGTCTCCGAACACCTCGCCCTCGACTCCGTCGAAGATCCACGAGACCGACTTGTGGTAGCTGTCGGGCATGCGCTTGTACGGATGGCACTCGTCGAAGCCCTGCGTCGTGAATCCGACACCCGTGAGCTTCTGCGGAGGTCGCGCACGGTTGCGCCAGATGCCACCGCGCTCGGCGCTGGTCTGGTGGTAGTACTCGCCGGGCTCGGCCTGCCAGGCGCGCATGCCTGCTTCGCCCTTGCGCACCTCCATGAACTCCGGCTCGCCGTCACGGTACGAGACCACCCAGTAGAAGCCGTTGCCGCCCAGGTACATCAGGCGACCGCCGCCGGCGATGTAGTCCTCCATGTCATTGAGGCCCTGCTCACTCCAGTACTCGGGATGCGAACCCGTGAGCACGACCTTGTAGTCCTTGAGCAGATCCGGATTCGCCGCAAGATCATGATCGGTCGCGACGTCATACGCGTAGTTCTTGTTCTCGAGCCAGGCAATGGTCGAGAGGTCGCGCGGGAACTGCCAGGTGGTGCCGATCGCCGAGCTGCGCCATTTCGGGCGAATGTTCAGGATCGGCCGCTTCCACGAGGTGTAGCAGACTCCCGCACCATCGGCCCAGTGGTCGTAGGTCGAGCGACCGTACTTCGGATCCTGGTAGTAGTCGGCTTCCTTCTCGGTGAGAACGGCGGCATGCGCGAGAATCGCCTGGCCTACCGGCACGTGATGCACGATCATCTCGTTGGCATACGCCAGGTACGAGTTCGTCGGCATCAGGTACAGGATCGGCGCGGTTGCCTTGGTCGGGCGGATGAAGAACGGCACGTGATCCTCGACCTCACCGATGGTCACGCGAAGTGCGTACGCGCCGCTGCGCGTGCCCGCCGGAATCTGCCAGCTCACGGTGGCATCCCACTCGCAGTCCATGACCGCGTCGTCATGGAAGGCAATACCGCCGTACTCGCGGGGTGCCACGCGCCAGTCATCGTGCTTGCCCGACCAGTTGTATCCGGTCATCGCGCGCACCGGGCGCTGGATGCCCTTTCCGTGCAGGCCGTTCGGGCCCTGATCGCGCACGACGTCGTCAATGCCGTCGGGGCCATAGCCATCAGTGGTGTCCCAGAAGGCCAACGGATCAGCGATGACCCCACCGTTGTCGGCGAGCGTCTTCATCTCGTCGAGCGAGAGAGCGCGGCCCACGATGCCACTGCGGTCGATCTTGCCGTTGTACTTGAAGTCGCGGAAGGTGCCGCGCATGGCTGCCGAGTTGGTGGCTGCGCCCCACAGGAACGGGCTCGAGGCCACGGTCGGCGTGACACGAAGCTTCTGCTCGACCGTCGAGGTGTGATCGAAGGGAGCTACACGGCCCAGGCGACCGTTGTAGGGATTGACCACGGCCTGCTGATGCAGAGTGGTCTTCCCCGACTTCGCATCGAAGCTCGCAGCAACGAAGTACCAGGTGTGATGAACCAGCGGCACCTCGGATGCAATCTCGTCGGAGTCCTTGCCATTGGCCACCCAAAAGGCCAGGCGACTGTGCGCATCGATCCCGAGGGCGTAGCCCGCATTCTCGGGGAGCGAGTAGCGCCCCAGGAGAACCTGGCGGCCATGGCCCGGCATCGTCGGGAAGATGAAGGAGTAGATCGTGAACGAGTCGGTCAGGCCGAGCAGATTGCGCGCATCGTCGACGATCACTGCATTGCCGTCATCGACGAACTGCTTGGTCACCGCATGCGAACCCGAGATGGTCGAGGGCACGACCTCCTCGATGAAGCCCGGGCCCTCGGGATGCTCGTCGCCATGAATCAGGCGCACGACCTCGAACTGCGCCTCCAGCGCATTGTCGACGCTGACCTGCACATTGACGGTGTCGCCGGGCGCGTAGCTCACCTTGTCGGTGTATCCGGTGATGGAAATCGTGGCCATCGTTACTCAGCTCCCGTCATGATGCCTTCAGATCGTTGATACGCCGCATGAATACGGCGTGGTAGGCCTCATCAAGCGACCCATAGGTCTTGTCGTCGACGATGCGCGGCGGCACTCCGGGAATGCCGCTGAGCGCGACGACGCGATAGCTCTGGAACGGCACCTCGGTATAGACCGCGTACTTGTCGGGAATCGGTGCCTTGCGGAAGTAGTTGAGGATCCGCTCGAGATGATCGGAGTGCTGGCCCAATGGGCTGCGACGATGCTCCTCGATGATCTCCGGGGTGATCCAGCCCCGCAACTTCTCGCGCAGCTCGCGCTCGAAGGTGCGACCGGCGATGAGCGACTTGTCATGGATATCGGGGGCCTGCTGCGGCAGGAACTCGGCGTACTTCGTGGTCTGAGCCGCCCGATGCAGGGCCTGGCGACGCGTTCGGATCTCCCGCATCTGCTCCTTCAGTCCGAAGAGGCCATTGCGCGTGTACAGCACCGAGAGAAGCGCGAGCACGCCGGCGAGCACGATGCGCCAGGGTCCCCAGTCGGTGAACCACTGGGTGATACCGACGACGATCACGGTGCCGATCACCGCTCCCTCGGCCCGACCGAGTCCGCCGATGACGATCATCGCGAGCATCAGCAGCAGGAGATCGAGGCTGAAGATCTGCAGCGACGTGCCGCCGATGTACGTGGAGTAGAAGGCACCCAGGGCGCCGAGAACTCCGGAGGCCACCATGAACACGATCATGCGAGCGCGCTGCCAGTCGATGCCGATGGCCGAGGCGAATGACTCGTCCTCCTTGGAGGCCGACGCTGTCTTGAGAAGAAGGCCGATGCGGCCGCCGTTGATCCAGCGGAAGACACCCAGGGCCACGAGCAGCGCGATGAAGGTGGTGAGGAAGGCGAGTGTCTGGCCGAGGCGCGTGGTCAGCATCGACGAGGGAACGATGCGACCGGCACCGAAGAGCGCGCCATTGAACTTGCCACCCAGGGCCTCGTTCTGCGTGACGAAGTTGCGGCAGAACTCGGAGAGCCCGAGTGTGAGAAGCGCGTAATACAGACCATCGAGTCGACGCGCCGGCAGGCTGATCAGGAAGCCCATCGCGATACCGAGTGCTAGGCCGATGAGGAGCATGATCGGCCACGGGAAGCCGAAGGTGATCGAGAGATAGGCCGCGCCGTAGGAGCCCACGCCGACCGTGGCCAAGGTCGCGAAGGACTGCAGGCCCGCAGTGCCGATGATCAGGGTCCACATCACGTTGATGGCGGCGTAGATGCAGATGATGCCGAAGAGCGAGAGGAAGCGCTCCGATCCGACCGCGGTGGGGATCGCGACGAGCAGGAACAGGCCGAACAGCCAGAACAGCGGCTTCTTGTCGGTCAGCACGACCTCGCGCTTGAGGGTCTTTGGATTGAACTGCCCCGACAGCTTGAGCACTGAGCGCTTGGTTCCGAGGTAGCGACGCCTATGCAGGACGCGCTCGGGACGCGCCGGCCATGCCGGACGCCACGCACGACGGCCAACGAGGTGCTTGGAGGTCTGGGCGCTCGACTGCTTGCCCATGGAGTTACTCACGGACATCCTCCAGAAGGCCGCCGAGTCCGCGGGGACGGAACACGAGGATCAGTACGACGATGCCGAAGAGCACGAACGGCACCAGCGACTGCGCGAGGTAGCGAGCGGTGAGCGCCTCGGCAAGACCGACGATCGCGGCCGCGATGACAGTGCCGGGGATGGAGCCGAGGCCGCCGGCCAGGGAGATGATCAGGCCGACCGTGAGCGGCTGCACTCCGGAAGTCGGGCTGACGAAGAAGGTCTGCGCGAGCATCACCGAGGCGAGACCGGTGAGCGCACCGGAAATGGCGAGGACTCGCATGCCGGTGACACGTACCGAGACGCCGACCACGGCAGCGCCGAGCGGGTTCATCATCATGGCGCGCATCTGCAGACCGGCGCGGCTGCTGCGCATCCACATGATCACGGCGGTCAGCATCAAGGTCGCGATGACGATGGCACCGAGCTGGCTGTAGGAGACACCGCCGGAGCCGATCTCGATGCGGCCGGTGCCGAAGATCGGCGGCAGCGGCTTGCTCTGCGGGCCGAAGAAGATCAGCCAGAGCTGCGTTCCGATGAGGCTGATGGCCAGGGTCGCGATGAGCCCGCGCGTGCGGAAGTTGGCGCGATCCTGGAGTGGCAGGAAGGCAATAGAGCCGACGAACAAACCGGCAATCGCAGAGCCCACCATGCCCGACACGAGCAGGCCGATCGACATCACCGGTCCATCAGTGATGCCCATGTTCGTGAGCGTCTGCGCGTAGAGATACGCGGCATAGCCGCCGGCGGTGAAGATGAAGCCCTGCGCCAGGTTGAGCATGCCGATGCTCGCCCAGGTGAAGGAGATGCCGATAGCCACCAGGCCATACATGGAGGCCAGCACGGCAGCGCTGATGATGAGTTCGATCATCAGTGCATCCCTCCTGCGGCCGGAGGTACGTCGCCGAGAGCCTCGCCCACGTCGAGCTTGATCTCGCCGGCGTGCATGCCGAGCATGCGATCGACGCGACCCTCGAGGAGCGGCAGGTTCTGCTCGGCGATGATCATCGCGCCCTCGCCGATGTCGATATCGCACAGTGCCGCGACGAGACCCATGGAGATCTTCGGCGCGAGTCCAAGGGAGGGCTCGTCGACCAGGTAGAGCGTGGAATCGGACATCAGCGCACGGCCGACAGAGACCATTCGGCGCTCACCGCCCGAGAGAGTGCCCGCAGTCTGCTTGAGCAGCTTGCCGAGAGGCGGAAACACACTGATCACGCTGTCGCGGCGACGCTTGCGCGAGCGCCACGAGGAACTCGTGTAGGCGCCGCTGTCGAGATTGTCCTTGACTGAGAGACCGGGGAAGATCGCGTCGCCCTGGGGTGCCAGCGCGATGCCACTGCGCACGATGGCCGGGGTCTTTCGACCGACACCATGGGTACGACGCCCGCCGATCTCCTTGCCCTCGAAGACGATCGAGCCGTCCTGCCAGCCGGTGAGTCCGACGATCGTGCTGAGCAGCGTGGTCTTGCCGTGGCCGTTCAGGCCCACGAGTCCGACGCGCTCGCCCGGCTCGATGGTCAGGTCGAGGTCGTGCAGCACTCGCATCGGGCCATAACCCGCGGAGACACCGGTGAGCTGGAGGATCGACATCAGCTGATCACCAGGTTTCCCTCGAGATCAGCATTGATCGGAACGTCAAAGTAGGCAGCGCGCACCTCGGGCGAGGTGAACACGGTCTCGGGCGGACCCTCGGCGATGATGTGGCCGACATCGAGGACAAGAACCTTCGACGCGACCATGGCGAGCAACTCGAGTCGATGCTCGATCAGCAGCACGGCAACGCCGTATTCCTGCGAGAGCTTGCGCACGACGAGGTCGATCTCGTCGATCTCCGAGCCGGTGAGACCTGAGGCGGGCTCGTCGAGCAGCACGATCTGCGGATCGCGAAGGAGCAAGCACGCGAGCATCAGCTTGCGGCGCTCCAGGGTCTCAAGAAGTGAGGTCGGTGCATCGAGCGGAGTGCGCATGCGCACGAATTCCGCGGCCCACTCGACGGTCAGTCGCGCCGGATAGGGCTTATAGGCCTTGCGCGCGGCCTTGAGAGTCTCGGCAACGGTAAGCGTTGCCGGCACGATCGGCCGCTGGTAGCTGCGAACCAGGCCGAGCTCGACGCGCTTGCGCATCGGGAGTTTGCGAATTGACGTGCCATTGAGGGTCACGTCACCGCCGTGATGAAGCTGGCGGCCGGAGAGAACTTCGAAAAGGCTGGTCTTGCCGGCCCCATTGGGGCCGGCAAGACCGACAACCTCTGCCTTGCTCACATCAAGTGACACGCCTTCGAGAATGCGACGTCCGCCCAGTTCAAGCGTGATGTCGGTACAGGAAAGAAGTGTCATCTGAGGTGTTGTCCTACTTCTGCCACGGCTGCAGCACGAAGGCTGCCTCGGCGTCATCGCTCGGGGCGAT
>JBEGLG010000057.1:0-2783 GCA_041183645.1 Actinomycetota bacterium
TGCGGGAGACCGCGGGCATCCGGGTGATATCCGAATCCTCGGTATATGTCACGGCGCCGGTCGGGGGAGTCGAGCAGCCCGACTACGTGAATGCGGTGGTCACGGTCGAGACATCGCTGGATCCGCGCCAGCTCCTGGAAGTCCTCCACGCCATCGAGGACTCCTGGCACCGTACGCGCGAGGTGCGCTGGGGACCGCGCACCCTCGATCTCGACCTGATCCAGTACGAGGGCGTGACCTCCGATGATCCCGACCTGACTCTCCCTCATCCCCGTGCCCACGAGCGCGCCTTCGTGCTGGTGCCCTGGTTCCAGGCGGATCCGCAGGCGGAATTGCAGGGATTCGGAGCGGTGGCCGGGCTGCTTGCCTCCGTAGGTGACCAGGGGATAACGATCGCCTGAATCCGCTGACATTTCGGGCGGGGCTGCCTAGGCTGGCCCCCGTTACTTGAGCCCCGCTCTAGTAACGTCCCTCAACCGTACGAAGGAGTCTCGATGGGCCAGTTGGATGGCAGAGTTGCCGTCATCACCGCAAGCACCCGCAGCATCGGCCGCGGAATCGCCGAGGCGTACCACGCCGAGGGCGCGAAGGTCGTCCTGAGCGGCCGTAACCCGGAGAAGGGTGCCAAGGCCGTCGAGGAGATGGGCGGCGGCGATCGCCTCCACTTCATCGCAGCCGATGCGTCGAAGCAGGCTGACATCGAGGCCCTGGTCGACGGCACCGTCGAGAAGTTCGGTCGCGTCGACATCATCGTCCCGAATGCCGGTGGCGTTGCCAACACCGCTCCCGTGGCCATGATGAGCGACGAGGAGTGGCAGTACGAGCTCGACTTCAACATCAACCAGACCTTCTGGATGACCCGTCGCGCGCTCAAGTACATGCTCCCGCAGCAGTTCGGCCGCATCATCGGCATGTCGTCGATGTACGGCAAGATCTCGACGATGGCGGTGCCGGGCTACATCACCAACAAGCACGCCATCATCGGCCTCATGAAGGCCGTGGCCAAGGAGGTCGGCACCCAGGGCATCACCGCCAACGCGATCTGCCCCGGCTTCGTGCCCACCGACATGTTCTACGAGACCGGCCCCGCGACCGTCGAGGCCATGGGCCTGCCGGATCTCGATGCCCTGGCTCAGATCATGTACTCGGTCACCTGCATCCAGCGCCCGAACACGGTCGAGGAAGTTGCCGCCGCGTGCGTGCTGCTCGCCTCGGACCTCGGCGCCGGCATCAGCGGCACCACCATCAACGTTGACGGTGGCGCATCGCCGTACTAAGCCTCACCACGAGAGCGGTCGCCCCACCGGGGCGGCCGCTCTCGTGTTGTCGGGGAAGATTCCTGGCCAATTCGCTCCCGAGCGGTCGAATACTTACTAGAGTGAGTCTCAAGTAATCCCGAAACCCTGGAAAGGACGCCCATGTCCGCACTCGGCAATCTCGATGCCTCCTTCGCCGGCACCACCACCATCGTCACCGGCGGTGCCGGAGGCATGGGCCGCGCCATCACTCTCGCCTTCAGCGCTGCAGGCTCCAATGTCGTCGTCGCCGACATGAACGATTCAAGTGGCGCCGAGGTTGTCGAAATGGTGAAGGCTCAGGGCGGCAATGCCGTGTACGTGCGCACGAACGTCGCGATTGCCGAAGACGTCCAGAACATGGTCAAGACCGCGGTCGACACCTACGGTGGCCTCAACTACGCGGTCAACGCGGCGGCCATCGAGTTCGAGGTCGACTACCTCGCCGACCTCGCCGACGACGACTTCGATCGCATGATCGCCGTCAACCTGCGCTCTGTCTTCCTGTGCATGAAGCACGAGATCAAGGCGATGCTGCCGAACGGCGGAGCGATCGTGAATATCGCCTCCACCAACTCCTACCGCCCCCAGCCACACCAGTCGGCTTACACCGCCAGCAAGTTCGGCGTTCTCGGTATCACGAAGTCGGCCGCGGTCGACTACGCACCCCAGGGCATCCGCATCAACGCGATCTGCCCGGGCGCCATCGACACCCCGATGCTGCGTGGTGCGATCGAGAAGCGCGGGCGCGATCCGCAGGAGGTTGCCAACCGTCTCTCGCTGAATGGTCGCTTCGGCACCCCCGACGAGATCGCTGCCGCCGCCCTGTGGCTGTGCTCGGATGCCTCCGGCTTCACCATCGGTCACGCGCTGGCTGTCGACGGCGGCTACCTCGCGCGATGAGCTCCTACGACGTCGTCGTCCTCGGCACTGGTGCGGCCGGCCTCGCTGCTGCGGCGCGCGCCGCAGCCGAGGGGGCGAGCGTCGGTCTCTTCGAGAAGGCCAGCAAGGTCGGTGGCACCACGGCCTGGTCGGGTGGCACGGTCTGGATTCCGCTGAATGCGAAGAGTCTCGAATCAGGCATCGTCGATGATCGTGAGACCGTGCTGGGATATCTCCGGAGTCTCTCGCACGGGATGCTCATCGATGATCTGATCGAGTCGTACATCGATAACGGACCGCGAATGCTCGAGTGGTTCGAGGCGAACACCTGCTTCCGCTACCAACCCGTGGTGGGCTTTCCCGATTACCACCCCGAGAATCCCGGTGGCTTGCCTGAGGGCGGTCGATCGATCGAGTGCCCACTCTTCCCGTTCGCGGAACTCGGAGACTGGGCAGATCGCGTCACACGCGGCTACCAGATCTCGGGCGAGTACATGATGAGCGAATCGTCGATGTCGCGCCACAAGCCGAACGGCGGGCCTGATGCGGCCGAGTTTGCGCGTCGTCGCATTCGTGATGAGCGTGGTGCTGGGCAGGCCGTGGTCG
>JBEGLG010000058.1:0-6634 GCA_041183645.1 Actinomycetota bacterium
TGGCGGAGCGCAGCCTGGAGTTCCTGGTGATGACCGAGGACACCCCGGCGCCGCACAATCGTGTCTCGGTCGGCAGCGATGGCCGAATCCGGGTGGCCTGGCAGCGCACCAATTACGACCGGCACGAGCTGCTTCTCGACAAGGCGACGCATGCCTTCCGCAAGGCCGGCTATGTCGGCCTGTTCCAGCAGCGCTTCACCATCGACATGAACAGCCACATGTGCGGCACGGTCGTGGCCGGCACCGACCCGGGCGCCAGCGTGCTGGACCCCTGGTGCCGCTCCCACGAGGTCCGGAATCTGCTCGTGGTCGACTCGGCCTTCTTCCCGTCGTCGGCCGCCCAGAACCCGGCGCTGACCATCGGCGCCCAGGCCCTGCGGGTGGCCGCCGAGACCGATTGGGCCGCGATCTAGCCGACCCCCGAAACCACACAAGGCCCCCTCCACGAGTGAGGGGGCCTTGCTGTTGTGGATTCGTGCGGCGAGTGCCGCGGGGAACCGGTTAGAGGCTGCGGGCGAAGATCGCGTCGATCTCTGCCAGATCAGCGGGGGACACCGCGAGTGTGCGCTGTCGATCCCATTCCCGGTGAATCTGCTGACGGCGAGCACCTTCGGAATCGAGGGGCTGGCGGTCGAACATGGATGAAAACACCTTGGCCAACGTGGTCATGGAGGATCACTCCTTTTCGTTGCTTCATGATGGATATTCGGTTGTGTAGTGAGGGGGTCGCCCTTGCTACATAACAATTGTGCATCATTTTGCGGGGCAACGCAAGATCTTGCGTAGTTCTGTAAGGGGGATCACATGCCCGAGTGATTGCCCCGAAACTTGCTGAACATAGGGGTGTGCCACGATGGCGAGGCACACAGACGGTCAGGCACGCAGAAGGCCTCACGGGAAGGGCGGACGCATGTATCGGCACGTCACCTTCTCCCCGAAGGTCTTCATTCCCCTCACGATGCTGTGCCGCGATAAGTGCGGCTACTGCACCTTCGCCCAGGCCCCGGCCCATGTGCCGGCCCCCTTCCTCTCGCCCGAGGACATCCTCGAGATTGCCCGGGCGGGTGCCGCGGCGGGCTGCCACGAGGCCCTGTTCACCCTCGGCGAGGGCCCGGAGGCCCGCTACGAGGTGGCGGCAGAGTGGCTGTCCGAGCGTGGCTACGCCTCGACCATCGAGTACCTGGCCGCCATGTGCCAGCTCGTGCTCGACGAGACCGGGCTCCTCCCACATGCCAATGCCGGTGCGATCAGCCGGGACGACCTCGCGCTGCTCCGGCGGGTCTCGCCGAGCCAGGGGATGATGATCGAGTCGCTGAATCCTGATCTCGTCGCCCACCGAGGCGCTCCCGACAAGACCCCCGAGCGCCGGCTCCAGACCCTGCGCTGGGCGGGCGAGCTCGCGATCCCGTTCACCACGGGCATCCTCATCGGTATCGGCGAGTCACGTCAGGACCGGATCGATGCCCTCGAGGCGATTGCCGCCTCGCACCGCGAGTTCGGGCACGTGCAGGAGGTCATCGTCCAGAACTTCGTGCCGAAGCAGGGCACGTTGATGCGCAATGAGCCTGCCTGCTCGATCGACGAACTGCTCGAGACCATTCGCCTCGCCCGCGAGATCCTTCCGGCCGATATTCATCTGCAGGCACCGCCCAACCTGGTCGACGATCCCGGCCTGCTCATCGACGCGGGCATCGACGATTTCGGGGGAGTCTCGCCGGTCACCCTCGATCATGTGAACCCCGAACGGCCGTGGCCGGAGATCGAGTCGCTGCGCGCGATCGCCGAATCGCGGGGCAGGTCACTCGTCCCGCGCCTGACGATTCACCCGGAGTTCGCGTCGAAGCCGAAAATCTGGCTCGACGACAACGTGCGCTTCGCGGTGCTGGATCGCTCCGACGCGGCATCGTTTGCGCGCGACGACATCGGTGCGACCTTCCCCGAGAAGCACGAGGCAGCGGCCAATGTCGGCACTGGTGCCGAGGTCATCCAAGTGGGGCGTCGTTCCACGGCCTGGTACTCGGGCGCCGACCGCCTGCCTCCGGTGCTCCTTCCCGGACACGCGAAGGCCGACGGTGCCGTGCGCGAAGTGCTCGACGGCGTGCGCGCCGGTCAGGTTCCCGATGTCGACCAGCTCGAGATCCTCTTCCGCGCCCGCGGCACCGAGGTTGCCGCCATCGCCCAGCTGGCCGATGCGCTGCGCAGCGAGGTCAACGGCGATGCCGTCACGTTCGTGCGCAATCGCAATATCAACTACACGAACGTGTGCACCTTCAAGTGCGCATTCTGCGGGTTCTCCAAGGGCCCGATGTCGCTCAACCTGCGGGGCAAGCCCTACTTGCTGAGCAACGACGAGATCGCCGACCGCGTGCGCGAGGCCGATGCCCTCGGTGCCACCGAGGTGTGCCTGCAGGGCGGCATTCATCCCGACTTCGACGGCGAGTACTACCTCGACGTCTGCCGAGCCGTGAAGGCAGCAGTTCCCGATATCCACGTGCATGGCTTCACCGCGCTCGAGGTCACCGAGGGCGCGCGCCGCCTGCGCCAGCCGCTGCCCGAGTACCTCACGCGACTGCGCGAGGTGGGCCTGCGGTCGTTGCCGGGAACAGCGGCCGAGATCCTCGACGACTCGATCCGCGAGATCATCTGCCCCGACAAGATCACCACGAGTGAATGGCTCGACGCTCACGAGATGGCGCACGGCGTGGGCTTGCGCTCGAATGTCACGATCATGTTCGGCAGCGTCGAGAGTCCTCGTCACTGGGCCAAGCACATCGTGCGCACCCGCGAGCTTCAGTCACGCACCGGTGGCTTCACCGAGTTCGTGCCCCTGCCGTTCGTGCACATGGCCTCGCCGATCTATCTCAAGCGCCGTGCCCGCCGCGGGCCCACGTGGCGCGAGGTCGTGCTCATGCATGCGGTCGGTCGCATCGGCTATCACGGCTCTATCGACAACATTCAGGCCTCGTGGGTCAAGCTCGGAGTCAACGGTGCGCAGCAACTCCTGCAGGCCGGCGTGAATGATCTCGGCGGCACCTTGATGGACGAGAACATCTCGCGTGCTGCAGGTGCGACTCATGGCCAGGGCATCACCGCGGAGGAGTTCCGTGCGGTGGTCGAGCCGATCGGTCGCACGCTGCGCGAGCGCACCACGCTGTACGGAGTCCCTGCCCAGCGCCCTGTCGCTGCAGCACTTGCACCCTGATGCGCGCGATCCCCAAGCGTCGTTATGTCACGACGCCCTGTACGGCCCCCGGGCCGACCGGGCAGACCATGCTGGGCGCCTTCGGCGCCATTCGCAAGAACCCGCTCGCGTATCTCGATTCGGTCTGGCGCAGTTACGGCGATGTCGTGCAGTTCCCGGTGCCCAAGCCCCCGAGCTATCTGGTCAATGATCCCGATGGCGTGCGCAGCGTGCTCGTGGCGAATGCCCGCAACTACGGCAAGTCGACGATTCAGTACACCGCGCTCTCCCTGGTGACGGGAGAGGGCCTGCTCTCGGCGGATACGCCCGAGTGGAAGCGCCAGCGGCCGATGGTGCAGCCGGCCTTCCATCGCGAGACCCTCACGTCGATCGTCGCGCACGTGGCCACGGCGGCCGAGCGCATTATCGAGGAGTGGAGTGCGCTGCCCGAGGGCTCTGTCGTCGACGTCGATGCTGCGATCATGAACGCCGCACTGGAAGTCGTCGGACATGCGCTCTTCGGATCCGATCTCTCCGGTGATGCCGACGCGCTGACGGCGGCCACCCTCGATGCCCTCGACGTCGTCATCGCACGCGCTCGCGTGCCGATCACGCCGCCCGCCTGGGTGCCGACCCCCGGCAACCGCAAGCTGGCGAACTCGGTCGCCGCCCTCGACAGCGCCGTGCGCTCCATGCTTGATGCACGCGGAGTGCGCGAAGTCCCCGAGGACATGCTCGATCTGCTCATTACCGCGCGCGACGACGAAGGCCATGCCCTCACGGAGATCGAGATTCGCGATCAAGTGGTGACCTTCATCGTGGCCGGGCACGAGACCGTCGCGAGCGCGCTGACCTGGACCTTCGCACTCCTCGCCGAGAATCCCGAGGTCATGCGAACCCTGCAGGCCGAGGCCGATGCGGTGCTCGGCGGCAAGGCCGCCCAGTTTGCCGACTATCAGCGACTGCCGTATGCCCGTGCTGTCATCGATGAGACCCTGCGCCTGTACCCGCCGGCCTGGCTGATCACGCGTAACTCCCTCGGCGATGATCTTCTCGGCGGCTACGAAGTGCCGCGAGGCTCGCTCATCATCATGAGCCCGTGGCTGCTGCATCGGCATCCCGATATCTGGGCGAATCCCGATCGCTTCGATCCTCTCAGATTCATCGAAGGCACAGTCGATCGCTCGGCCTTCATCCCGTTCGGTGCCGGCCCGCGTCAGTGCATTGGTCGTGACTTCGCCTACGTCGAGGCGGTACTGCTTCTCGCCTCGCTGGTCGCTCATGTTGACCTGGACTATCCGGCGGGTCAGCGCAGGCCGGCCGCAGTTCCGCTGGTCACGATGCGCCCGACCGGCGGACTGAACCTTCGCGTGCGAGCGAGATCAGGCGCCTAGCGCCTTCAGCACCTCAGCGTGCAGTGCGCCGTTCGTGGTGACCAGCCCGCCGTACTCGAGAGGGTCGCTGCCGTCAAAGCCCGAGGCCATGCCACCGGCCTCGCGGATGACGGGAATGAGCGCCGCCATGTCGTAGGTCGCCAGCTCGGGTTCGCCGGCGATATCGACTGCGCCCTCGGCTACGAGCATGTGCGACCAGAAGTCACCGTAGGCGCGATGACGCCACGTATCCGACGTGAGTGTCTCCAGGCCGCTCGCTGCACCGCGCTCGGCCCAGCCGACCGAGTCGGAGAAGGAGAAGGACGCATCGGCAAGCTTGGCGACCTTGCTGACCTGGATGCGCGTGGGCTCGACCATGCCCGGGCCGGTGGACCAGGCGCCCTGACCGGTGGCAGCCCACCAGCGGCGACCGAGTGCGGGTGCGCTGACGAAACCGACTTCGAGAACACCAACGACTCGGAGTGCGATCAATGTCGACCACACGGGCACGCCGCGCAGGTAGTTCTTCGTGCCGTCGATCGGATCGAGGATCCAGGTGCGCTCGGTGCTGCCGCTGACGCCGAACTCCTCGCCGAGGATGCCGTCGTCAGGTCGCTCGGCGGCGAGGATCTCGCGCAGGCCTGTCTCGACCGCCTTGTCGGCCTCGGTGACCGGAGTGAGATCGGGCTTGGTCTCGATGACCAGGTCGTGGGATCGGTAGTACGACATGGAGATCGCGTCGGCGGCATCGGCCAGCCTGCGTGCGAGTTCGAGGTCGGCATCCCAGTGGTTCGTCACGCCGCGAATCTATCCCACGCACGCACCCTGCCTCCGGCCCTAGGCTTCGCCCATGGGCTCGCTCCTCGACACCTTCAACGGGCTGCCGGTTCACCCTGTCGTGGTGCACGCGGTCGTGGTGCTCCTCCCGCTGACCGCGGTGCTCGCAGTGCTCATGGCCATCAGCCCCCGTTTCTCGCGACGATTCGGCCCGGTAGTCGTCGCGCTCGGATTCATCTCCGTGGGATCCGCCCTGCTCGCCAAGGAGTCGGGCGAGCAGTTGCTACGCCACGTGGAGTCGTCACCGAATCACGTGCAGCTCGGGTCGCGCACGCCCCTCTATGCCGGGCTCTACTTCCTGATCCTGCTCGGCTTCTGGCTGCTCGACCGCGGCATTCCCGGCAATCGCAGGCGACCGGCCTTCGTCATCATTCTCGGCGTGCTGCTCGCGATCGCCTCAGTGTTGATCTGCATCCAGGTCTATCTCGTCGGGCACAGCGGTGCCGAGGTGGTCTGGCTGCAGATGCTCAGCGGCACGAACTAGCCGTTACTGCTCGGCTGTGCGGTAGTCCTGGCGCTTGTCGGTCTCCTTCGCGCTGCGCAGCAGGCGGCGCAGCGATTCGAGTCGCTCGGTGACCCCGCGCTCGGCAGCCCACTGATCCAGTGCGCAGTCGATCTCATCATGCGAGCAGGCGCGCGGGCATTCGACAACGCCTTCCGCAAGCTCGGGAAAGGCGTGAATGAGTCGCTCGAAGTCGACGTGCGCCAGCCCGAAGGAGCGAATGCCCGGGGTGTCGATGATCCATCCGCCGTCGGGCAGCGGCAGTGCCATCGCACTTGTCGAGGTATGACGGCCCTTGCCGGTATTCGCATTGACATGACCGGTGCTGCGATCGGCTCCGGGCACGAGGGCATTGACCAAGGTCGACTTTCCGACACCGGAGTGGCCGATCAGCACGGTGAGTTGGTCGGTGAGCGCGGACACGAGCTCAGCGCTCGGCTGACGGTCATGTACGACGTAGCAATCGGCTCCGAGCGCCGCGTACGTGGCCTGCAGTTCACCGGCTGATTTGAGATCGCTCTTCGTGATGATCAGGATCGGCGTGATGTCGGCATCGATCGCCGCGACAAGTGCCCGATCGATCAATCCGATACTCGGATCTGGATTCGTGGTCGCCGTGACGATGGCGAGCTGGGTGGCATTGGCCACGATGACGCGCTCGACGGGATCGGAATCATCGGCCGTGCGGCGCAGGTTCGAACTGCGTTCGTCTCGACGCACGATGCGCGCCTGGGTATCGGC
>JBEGLG010000059.1:0-6966 GCA_041183645.1 Actinomycetota bacterium
ACTGACGGCCCTCTTCGCCCTCGGATTTCTCCTGGCCTGCGGCGCTCTCTTCCTCACCGTCCGCTACATGCGCTCGCACTGACCTGGCACCACTGCTAGCCTGACGTCGTCAGGGGAGCTCGCGAGTTCGGCGGGCTGAGAGGGTGGCCGCTGCCACCGACCCACGGAACCTGAACTGGGTAATGCCAGCGTGAGGGATGATGTAGATGTCGTTTGTTAAGCCTGTGCTCGTCGCCGCTGCCCTCGGAAGCGTCCTGCTCGCCACCGCGTGCGCCGGCGGCACCAACGCCAACCCGGCTCCCACGCTCACCGGGCCTACCACCGTACGCCTGATCACGCACGACTCCTTCGCGGTCTCCGATGCACTCATCGCCGACCTGAAGGCCAAGACCGGCATCACTCTGGAGGTCGCAACGGGAGGCGATGCTGGTCAGGTCGTCGCGAGCGCGATCCTCTCCGCCGGAGCGCCGACGGGCGACGTGCTGTTCGGGGTAGACAACAACCTCGTCGCGAAGGCCATCGATGCCGGAGTGTTCGAGTCATACGTCTCGCCAAACACCGGGAATGTCATTCCGAGCCTGCGCGATGACACGTCGGAGGGCAAAGTCACGCCCATCGACTATGGCGATGTCTGCATCAACATGGACACCGCGTGGTTCTCGAAGCATGGCATCGCGCAGCCGAGGAGCCTCGAGGATCTCACGAAGCCCGAGTACAAGGATTTGCTCGTCGTCGAGGATCCCGGCACTAGCTCACCCGGCCAGGCTTTCCTGCTCGCCACGATCTCGCGGTACAACGACGGCTGGAAGGACTACTGGGCCAAGCTGCGCGCGAATGGCGTGAAGGTCGCCGGATCGTGGACTGATGCGTACGAGGGCTCGTACACCTCAGGCGGCGGCAACGGCGATCGCCCGCTGGTGGTCTCCTATGCCACGAGTCCGCCGGCGGAGATCGTGTACGCCGCCGACCCGAAGCCGACCAAGCCCTACAGCACCGTTCTCACCGACGGCTGCTACCGCCAGGTCGAGTACGCCGGAGTGCTCGCCGGAACACAGAACACCGCTGGCGCGCAGACGGTCATCAACTGGCTACTCTCCCCTGCCGTGCAGGCCGACATTCCGCTGTCGATGTTCGTGTTCCCGGCACTCGCGGGAGTCATCCCGCCCAAGGTCTTCGCCGACTTCGCCGCACCGGTCAAGGATCCCCTCCAGATCCCTGCTCGCGATGTGGCGGAGAAGCAGTCGCAGTGGCTCGATGAGTGGGGTCAGGTGATGGGGCGCTGAACACGCCTCGCTGGCTCCGCGGGATCTGGGTGATCCCGCTCGCCTTCCTGCTTGCCTTCCTGCTCCTTCCCCTCATCGTCCTGCTCCTTCGCACCTGGTCAGGAGAGGGCACGCGAGTTCTCTCGGAGGCCACCACGTGGCAGATCGCCTCGCTCTCCGCCCTGCAGGCAACTGTCAGCACCGTGCTGTCGCTCGCACTCGGCCTGCCCATTGCTGCCGTGGTCTCTCGCTATGCCTTCCGGGGTCGTGCCTTCGTGCAGGCCCTGATCACTGTCCCCTTCGTGATGCCGACTGTTGTCGTCGCCATGGCCTTTCGCAGCCTGCTCGGATCCTCGCTGCCGCAAGGCTTCCTGATCGTCGTCCTCGCGCACGCGTACGTGAATCTCGCCGTGGTGGTGCGCATCGTCGGTGCGCAGTGGGCCCAGCAGGATGACCGCTACGTGCGGGCTGCGCGCACCCTAGGCGCTTCGCCGGTCACCGCATTTCGCACGATCACGCTTCCGTACCTTCGCCCCTCGATCATCGCGAGTGCCGTAGTCGTGTTCATCTTCAGCTTTACCTCGCTCGGCATCATCGTGCTGCTCGGCGACTCCTCGACTCGAACACTCGAATCGCAGATCCTTCGCCGCACCTCAGTCCTGCTCGACTTTCCGGCAGCCGCGGCGCTCGCCGTGCTGCAGCTCGTGGTGATCTGCGTGGTCATCGCCATCGGTGCAGCGGCTTCGCGCCAGCGCGGGCGTCAGCGACCGGTGCGGTCTGCCCTCATCGCAATGCCCGCGCGAATCGGCGCCCGCATGACGATTCGACTCGTGGCGATCATCACCTGCGCCATCGTCCTGCTTCCGGTCATCGCGCTGCTCGAGGCATCGGTGAGCTCGAGGGCCGGATTCACGTCTCAGTGGTGGACGTCCATCAACGCCATCGACGCCGGAACTACGCGCATCGGCTCACCCGTTGCCTCGCTCCTGCAGTCGGTGCAGTTCGCTCTCCTGACCGGCGTCGTGGCCGGGATCATCGGTGGCTGCGCAGCGCTCGCAGTGCTTGCTCATCGGTGGGGTCGCTTCGTGGCTGTTGCCGCGGTGGTTCCGCTCGGGATCTCCGCTGCCACTCTGGGCCTCGGCATGCTGCTCGCCTTCGGCCGACCACCCGTGGACCTGCGCTCAACCGGCCTGCTCATCCCCCTCGCGCATTCGCTCGTGGCCGTCCCGCTCGTGGTGGCAGTGATCGCCCCGGCCCTGCGCGGAGTCGATCCACGAGTGACGGATGTCGCCGCGACACTCGGGGCGCGGCCCACCCGTGCGTTCTTCACCGCCTACGGCTCCACGCTTCGCACGGTCATGCTGGCGGCAGGCGGGCTCGCGTGCGCGGTGTCGCTGGGCGAGTTCGGAGCCGCCTCGTTTCTCGCTCGAACCGGATCGCCGACGGTGCCAATCCAGATCGTGCGTCTGCTGAGCCGACCCGGTGAGCAGGCCTATGGCGTGGCCGCGGTGATGTCCGTCATCCTGATCGCCGTGACGTTGGCGCTGGTGCTGGCCGTTGATCGACTCGGGAGGAGAACCGGTGCCCTACGCACTTCATACTGATCGCCTCATCGTTGGATACGACGACTGGGAGTCGGACCCGATCGATCTCAAGGTCGAGCCCGGCACCATCACGGCAATTCTCGGTCCGAGCGGTTGCGGGAAGTCGACACTTCTTTCGACCATCGCTGGAATTCGTCCGGTGATCAGCGGCCGGGTGTACGTCGACGGCCGCGACATCACGGGACTGCCGGCGCACGAACGAACTGTGGGCATGGTGTTCCAGGAGCCCCTGCTGTTCCCGAATTACGACGTGGCTCGGAATATCGGCTACGGCCTCGAGCGCCAGGGAATCTCTCGTCGCGATGCTCGGCTTCGGGCTCAGGAACTTCTCGACTGGGTGGGCCTACGCGATTACGGCCCGCGATCGGTCGATGAGCTCAGCGGCGGGCAGGCGCAGCGCGTGGCGCTGGTGCGAGCCCTCGCGCCGAATCCGGCTCTCCTTCTGCTCGATGAGCCGTTCAGCGCACTTGATGTCGACCTGCGCCAGAGATTGGCCGCGGAGGTCTCCGAGCTCCTGCGTAGCCGCGGGGTGGCCGCAGTTCATGTCACCCACGATCCGGCCGAGGCGCGCGCGATGGCTGATCACGTGCTGAACTTCAGCGACCTCTCGGTCTGAGCTAGTCGTCAGCGCGGGACGAGGCTAGGCAGCCAGGACGAGACCTGCGGCCTGCATCGGCCCCTGAGGTGCATCGGCGGGTGCCTGGTCGATGAACAGGTGCGCCACCCTCTTCTTCAGGCCGAAGAGCGCGGGGTTGGGCACTGCTGCCGTGATGGTCTTCTCGAAGGCCAGGAAGGTGTCGTTGATGGCAGGCTGGTCCCGGGTCAGCTCGAGGGGATCAAGGGCCGCCGCCGAGAGGTAGTTCTGCCAGGCCATGTTGTGATCGAGGTAGGCCTGCCGGGAGTTCCAGATCGCCACATCCCAGGGCAGTAGCTTGACCGCGGCGACCTTGTCGCCCGCAAGGGCGATGCTCGAGGCACCCGCAGCCGCGATATTCGACAAGGAGGCATCGAAGGCGTCCTTGTCGGCGTTCGTCGGGTTCTTCTTGGCCGCATAGGCGTCGAATGCGGCGGTGACTTGATCCTGGACAGTGCTCATCGCAGCCTCAGATCCCTCGATGGCCGTGACGAGGTCACGAAGTTGGACATTTCGGGCAACCCAATCCCCCGCCAGTGCCCCGCCGGCGACGACGGTGATCAGGAAGGCAGCCAGCCCGGCGACCCAGGGAATCCATGAGGGAAAGGGGCGAGCGGGACCCGCATCGGTCGTCATGAACCCATCATGACCCATGCACTAGCGTTTGAGCGTGACGGAGGCCCGGGACTGGCGTACTCAATACGCCGCCCTCACAGCGCGCCTTCAGCAGCAGTACCGCGAGCTGCCCACGAATGCCCCCGTGCGATTGGCCAAGCGCACCTCGAACCTGTTCCGCCCGCGCGCGGCAGCCACCTCTCCCGGCCTCGACGTGCTGGCCTTCGACGGCGTGCTCAATGTCGACCCCGAGGCGCGTACGGCCGAGGTGCTCGGCATGACCACTTACGAGCACCTCGTCGATGCCACCTTGCCCTTCGGGCTCATGCCGATGTGCGTACCGCAGTTGCGCACCATCACCCTGGGCGGTGCTGTCACCGGTCTCGGCATCGAGAGCGCCAGCTTCCGTTTCGGAACGCCGCATGAGTCCGTGAAGGAGATGGACATCCTCACCGGAAGCGGCGAGATCCTCACCGTCACCGGCGCAGCCAACGATCCGAATCGCGACCTCTTCTACGGCTTTCCGAACTCCTATGGATCACTGGGCTACGCGCTTCGGCTTCAGATCGAGCTCGAACCGGTCAGGCCCTACGTGCACCTGCGCCACATCCGATTCGACTCGGCAGACGACATGGCCGCAGCAATGTCGCAGATCGTCGATTCGCGCGCCCAGGGCGACTACGAATACGAAGGTGTGCGCGTCGACTTCCTTGACGGCACCGTGTTCTCCGCGCACGAGCAGTACCTGACTCTCGGCGAGATGGTCGACTCCGTTCCGAAGGGGCTGACGATCAGCGATTACACCGCGATGAACATCTATTACCGCTCGATCCAGCAGCGCAGTGAAGACGTACTGACCATTCACGATTACCTCTGGCGCTGGGATACCGACTGGTTCTGGTGTTCACGTGCCTTCGGAGCGCAGAAGCCGTGGCTCCGACGTCTCTGGCCGAAGAGCAAGCTCCGCAGCGACGTCTACTGGAAGCTCGTCGCCTTCGATCGCAAGCGCGATGTCTCGGGCAAGATCGCGAAACTCCGCAAGCAGCCGCAGCGAGAGCCGGTGGTGCAGGACATCGAGGTTCCCGTCGATCGGCTCGCCGAATTCCTCGACTTCTTCCACCGCGAGGTGGGCATTGAGCCCGTCTGGGTCTGCCCGCTCAAGCAGCGTGATCCGAACGCGATCTGGCCGCTCTACGAATTCGACCCCCAGGTGCTCTACGTGAACGTGGGCTTCTGGTCGACCGTGGCACTGCCGGCAGGCGTGAGCCCCGATGAGGGTCGAGTCAATCGTCGAATCGAGGAAGTCGTCACCCATCTCGATGGTAGGAAGTCCTTGTATTCCACCGCGTTCTACGATCGTGAGTCGTTCTTCTCGATCTACGGCGGCAATACCTACTCAGAACTCAAGGCACGATTCGATCCGGCAGGCAGGCTGCTGGGTCTCTACGAAAAGGTGGTTGAGCGGCGATGAAGCTGGCGGAAGCCTTCTCCCTCATTGTCCCGGCGGAACGCGGCGTCGGATTCATTGCATACGACGGCTCGACCTCCGGGCCGGCCGATGCAGCGGTCACCCTCGAGGTGCGCACCCCGCGCGCCGTCGAGTACATCGCCTCCTCGCCCAATCAGCTCGGGCTGGCACGTGCCTATGTCTCCGGCGATCTCGAGATTCACGGCGATGCCTACGCCGCCCTGCAGCGCCTGTACCCGATGCCGCTCGATCACGTGACCACCGGCGACAAGATCAAGCTCGCCCGCACCTTCGCCGGCAAGGCGCTCAAGCGCCCGACTCCCCCGCCGCAGGAGGCCGTGCTCAAGGGCGGCCGCCACAGCAAGCGTCGCGATGCCGAGGCAATTCACCATCACTACGACGTCAGCAACCTCTTCTACTCCTGGGTGCTCGGCCCGTCGATGGCCTACACCTGCGCCGTGTTCCCCGATGGCGAGGCCTCGCTCGAGACTGCGCAGTACAACAAGTTCGATCTCGTCTGCCGCAAGCTCGGCCTGCAGCCGGGCATGACCCTCCTCGACATCGGCTGCGGCTGGGGCGGCATGGTCATGCACGCTGCCGAGAACTACGGCGTCAAGGCCATCGGTGTCACGCTGTCGAAGGAGCAGGCGGCCTTCGCGCAGAATGCGATCAAGGAACGCGGCCTCTCGGATCGCGCCGAGGTGCGCTTCAGCGACTACCGCGATGTTCCCGAATCGGATTTCGACGCCATCAGCTCCATCGGCCTCACCGAGCACATCGGCCGCGAGAACTACCCGTCGTACTTCGCCTTCGGCTACTCCAAGCTCAAGCCGCTCGGTCGCATGCTCAACCACACCATCACGCGCCCCGATGACTCTGAGCAGAGCTACTACAAGAACGGTTTCATCAACCGCTACGTGTTCCCCGACGGCGAGCTCTCCGGCCCCGCGCACATCATGAGCGTGATGAACTCCGCGGGCTTCGAGATCCGTCACGAGGAGAACCTGCGCGAGCACTACGCACTGACCCTGAAGTACTGGTGCGAGAACCTCGAGAATCACTGGGACGAAGCAGTGGCCGAGGCCGGCCTTGGCACCGCACGCGTGTGGCGTCTCTACATGGCCGCATCGCGCCTCGGCTTCGATCTCAACACGATCCAGCTGCACCAGACCCTGGGCGTGAAGCTCGGCGAGGGTGGCGTGAGCGGATGTCCTTACCGAGGTGCCGCTATCCCTGCCGCTTTCTAGCTAGGCCTGCAGGCCCGCCGTAGGCGGGTAAAGCGAGTACGACGGGAAGTTGCCGTACAGGCGATCCTCGGAACCATCTGCCGGCTCGGTCACGGCCTGCACGAGCAGGTCACCGCCGACGAAGGCGCCCTTCCAG
>JBEGLG010000060.1:0-6973 GCA_041183645.1 Actinomycetota bacterium
CCGGCGCGCGGGGCCAAGGTGAACCCGTCGTCGGGGCACTGGGCCAGATCCTGCGTGATCGTTGACCGCTCGGCCGGATCCACGGCTAAGGACCAGCGGTACTTCACGTCGATCCAGCCGAAGAGGTATGTGCACCAGTCGCTTGTGTCCGGTGGCATCCATCGGGAGGGGTCCTTGTCGCCCTTCGACCGATTGGCGGAGGCCGACACCGCGAGGAGCGACCCCGGCCACCCGAGGTCATTCGCATACGCCTGACGTCGCGCGGCAGACCAGCCGGAAGCCCCCGACACCCAGGCTTCCTTCAAGGGCACCATGTGATCGATGTCGAGTCGGCTCGCGGAATTCGATCGCACGCCGTCATACGGCGAAAGCCATTCCCCTGAGAGCACCCTGCAGCCCTTCGTGCTCACGGTGATCGCATCGCGAATCAGCACTGCCTCGCGAGTGGAGCAACCATCGGCCTGGGTGATCCAGTGCCGGAATTTCGATCGCGCATATCCGCTGGTCTGTGCAGACGCAGTGGGGAGTGTGGCAAGTGCGGCGAGTGCCGCGTCGCGGCCCCCGGAGCCAAGAGTCGACGACGCAGGATCAGCGGATGAGGCACCCGTGCCAGGGCTCTCGAGAGGGTCCGGGGTGCTGGTCGACGAGCTCGGTGAGCTACCGACTCCCGACGAAGTTCCCGAGCCGATGACCGTCGCACCGGCCGGCTTCGGAACGCCCTTCTGGGCAACCCCGCCGTGATGCGAGCAGGTGCCCGAACCCTCGGACGCTGTCCAGCTGCCGTCGCGGCAGATGCTGCCGGCAGACGCCGGAGGCGCGGCGATGATGAAGAGTCCGGCCAGGCCCAGGAACAGCAGAAGCAGGAGTGATCTGCTTCCTGCCTGTGGTCGTGCACGAACAGCCGTGCCCGTTCGTGTCATCGTCATGCCGCTGCGCATCGATCTCCCCCGCTCCCTCAGGCAGGCTAGGCGATGCGGGCCGCTCGCGAGAGCGCACGCGCGGGAGGCGCTACTTCTTGACGAGAACTGACTGAAGCTCGGTCGAGGTGAAGGGGCCGAGTTCGCCGGCATCGGTCGCGAAGCGATAGAGCGCCACGGAGAAGATCGAGCGAAGTGCGGAACTGAGCAGTGCTCCCACCAGGAACAGGAGGAAGCCGACGATCAGCAGGATGAGTCCGAGGGTCGGCAGCGATCCGAGCGCGAAGGCCCCGAGCACGATGAGCGCAATCGCGGGCAGGAAGACCAAGGCGAGGCTCAGCCCAATGCGTACGCCGCCGGCGAGCTGGGTTCCCCACTTCTCGCGCACCAGATGAGCGGACTTCTTGATCGAGGCAACGGCTCCCTCGCTCTCGAACATGATGTACGGAGTGACGAAGAAGGTCACGATCGACCACGCTGCTGCGCCGAGTCCGGCGACGATGCTGCCGAGGATCGATGCCGCCCCCTCGCCATTGCCACGTAGTGCGCCGAAGATGGCATTGACGATCGCACGGATGATCGACCACAGGAAGAGCGGGGCGAGTTTTCCGAACGCCTTGCCGAATCCGTAGCCAAGTGAGGAATCCCGACCGGCGAGCTCCTCATCGATAGCGGCCACCATCGCTGCACCCGAGAGCGTGAAGGCGAAGTTCACGAAGACAAGACCGATCAACCCGATGATCCAGGCGAGCCAGGCGATGCCGGATGCCGCCACGGCGATCGTGACGGCGATGCCTCCGAAGATGAGAAGCGGAATGAGCGAGAGAACCACGCCGACGATCGGGAACCAGAGAAAGTACCGATTGGAGCGCAGGAGCGCCCAGCACTTCTTGGAGAGGACGCGTCCGTCTGACCATCTGCTCATGGAGGAAATCTAGGGGATCCGAGACGCAGCAGTGTGAGGCCACTCTGCACTCGTGTCAGGAGTTCAGGCCTGCAACGAGGTTGATGGTGACCGCAAGGATCGTCGTGGCAAAGAGGAAGGACAGCAGGGCGTGCTGAAGAACCGCCTTGCGAATCTCACGCGTGCTGATATCCGTGTCGGCGACCTGAAAGGCCATGCCGATGCCGAAGGCCACGTAGGCGAAGTCGGAATACGCAGGGGGCTCGTCGGTGTGGAACTCGATTCCGCCCTCGGGCTCGGCGTAGTACATCTTCGCGTAGCGAAGCGTGTAGACCGTGTGCACGACAGACCAGGCAAGTACCACTGACGCGATGCCGAGAGCTGTGCGCACTGCGCGCTCCGCGACGCCCGTGGATCCTTGATTGGTCAGTACTAGGACCACCGTGGCGAGACTGATGACGGCGGCGACGATGAGGATGGCGTCATCGATGGTGGCCGAAGCATCCTCACGTGCCGCGATCGCCTTGGTCTCCGCCCCATCTCGTGGCCAGATGTCGCGCCAGACAAGGAGCAGGAAAGCGAGTGCGGCTGCGTCCCAGCCGAGGGACGGGCTGAAGGAGAGACGGAAGCAGGCGGCTGACACCAGGCCGACGGCGATACCCAGAGCAAGTGACAGCAGTAGCTGCCGGCGAATCCGAGTACGCATGCCGATGCAGGTTCGCCTGAGGCTCTAGGACCAGCGCAGAACGGGGCGACCCTGCTTATCGCGGAAAGCTCCGACGCAGATCAGGATGATGTCGATGATGACCCAGATGCCGAGGAGGCCACCGGTCAGCAGCATCAGGATTCCCGTGCCCCACTTGCCGACGTAGAAGCGGTGAATGCCGAGGAATCCGAGGAAGATGCACAGCAGCAGTGCGATAAGTCGTGATGCGGGGCTCTCGCCGGTCACGATGTTGCCGTAGATGACTGCCTGGGGCTCATTCGATTCGCTCATGTCGTGAGTCTAGAGGTCGCGGCAGAGGCTTCAGGTCATCTCGAGCCGAAAGAGGCGCAGGCTCCCGGGGGAACCTGCGCCTCAGTGGCGTGAGAGTGAGTGGCTACTTCACCGTGTACTTGCGCGTGGTCTGGTACGCCGACCACTGCGTGCCGATGGCGGGGGAGGTGCCCCACACGGTGCACTTTCCGCGCTTGACGAGCTTCAGCTTCACGGCGCCCCCCGAGCGAGCGATCTTGCAGTATGCACCGCCCGACTTCACCGTCCAGGAAATAGCCTGGTTGAGGTTGGTGACCGTTCCCGGCTTCGCGAGGGTCAGCGTCTTGCCCATCTTGTACGAGCCCGACTTCGGAGCAGCGACATTCGCGGTCTGCGAGCCGGTCGTGGTCGAGATGTAGAACGTGAGCTTGCCCGGGGCGAAGCCATTGCCTCCGGCGGTCGAGGCTGCGACGGTGCACTTTCCGCCGACACCTTGGACAGTGAAGGTCGAGTTACCCGCGTTGTAGGCGCATGGTCCGACCACGGCGATCGACACGGGCAGCCCCGATGCCGACGAGTTCTGGGTCTGCACCGATGCGCCATTGGCGAGGACGAAGGTCTGGCCGTTGAGCACCGGGCCCTGAGTGCCGACCGGATCGATCGAGATCGTGTCGGCCTTGAGTGCCTGAGCCACGGCGACAGTCTTCGAGTCGGAGGAGCCGGTCACGCCGTTGCCGCCGGAGTACGTGGCGGTCACCTTGGGATTGCCCGTAGCGGTGGGAACCCAGGTCACCGATGCCGTACCGCCGGAGACATTCGCAGTACCGACGTTCTTGCCTGCCACGGTGAAGGACACCGTGCCGGTGCCGGTGTTCGGGTTGATCGTGGCGACCAGCGGCACGGCAGTGTTCAGGTAATTCGTCTGCGGTACCGACAGCGTCACCGAGGAGCCCTGCGAGGAGACCTTGGTCGTGGTGGTCGCGGAGTTATTCGAGGCCTTCGCGCTCGCGTCGCCGTTGTACTTCGCGTAGAACGAGACATTGCCCGAGGCGTTGCCGAGCGGATACGCCAGAGTGGCTACTCCCTGACCATTCAGGTTCGCGTTGCCGATACTTCCGCCGGAACTCCGGTAGAAGGTCACGTTGCCCGTGGGCACATACGATCCGGTCTTGGCGAATACCTGCGCCGTCAGCGTGATGGTGGTGCCCGATGCGGCTGAGCCGGGTGAGCTGACGGTGGTCTGCGTCGACACGGTCGAGATGTAGACCGAGGTCGAGTCGTTGCCGCCGCCCGAGAACGATGCGGCGATATTCACTCGACCGCCGCCGGTGGCAGGAGTCCAGTAGATCTGGGCGTCGTATCCGAGCGTGGGGCCTACGTCATCGGTGCCGATGGTCTGGCCGTTGGCGGTGAAGGTGACCGTGCCGGTGCCGCCGACCCCGGTAGTGGAGATCTGTGCGTCGATGGTCTGCTGCACGCCGACAACACCATCGCGAACCGTGAGATTCACGACTCCGTCGGCTGATGCCGGCGCTGCAAGCGCCAGCCCTGACACTCCGACCACGAGTGCTGCGACAGCACCGATAACTCGCTTCATGACGATTCCATTCACTTCTCTACGCTCCAGCGGCCGAATGGCCGTGTTCTACCAGGGTAAGCGCTGCCTCACCGCGATCGGGGATTGCGGGCGCACTGCCCGCGAGCCGCGTCTCGGATTCTCGGCCTGCTGCCTGACAATGGGGAGGTCACTTCCTCACCGAACAAGGGAATCCGCATGCGTAGTTCCATCAAGTTCGCTTCTGTCGCCGCGACCGCAGCATTGACCATCGCCGGCCTGAGCGCCTGCTCGTCGAGCAGTGGTTCGTCCACCGCAGCGTCAGCTGCGCCGTCAGGATCGGCAGTCGGTGGCATGACCACCTGCGATGCCGCGACAGTCGGCCCGGAGGCACTCAAGGCCGCCCAGGCGATCAACGCGAACAACACCTTCGAGGTCCAGGACGTCGCGTGCGATAGCGGCTGGGCCGTGGCCACGGGAATCCTCGGCGGCAGTGCCGGCGAGGAAGGCGCAGAGACCGATTCCGAGTCGAACTCGGAAGGCGACAACGCAGCAGCCGCACCGCAGGGTGCACCGACCTCGTTCATCTTCGAGGCCGAGGGTCAGTTCTGGATCCCGAAGACCGCTGCGGATGTCTGCGGCACGATCAATGGCACGACCTACCCGTCGGATGCGCAGATCCCCGAGGCGCTGTTCCCCGCTGGCTGCCTCGCCGGCTAGTTCAGGCTTCACGCGAAGGGGTCGGGCATCTGCCCGGCCCCTTCGTCATGCTCGACGTGCGCGATGCGAAGCTCGGGAGGGGAGTGACCCCCGTCACATGTGTCGTGCCACGGAATTCATTCAATGTACGTACGATGAGCCACCGGCGTTCGCTCCTCACCCCCGTGGGGCGGGCGCCGGCCTGTTGTCTAGCTCGAAGACGTGGAGACGAGGCTCTGTGCCGCGGCCTGATTGAGCGCGGCGGCCAGCATGAACGCTGACACGCTCTGCCCCGCTGCTGCGGCTGCCTCTCGAATAGTGCTCAGCTCAGCCGGCGTGAGCCGCATGTTGAGCCGCGATGTTCGCTGATCCTTAGTCCCCACGTAATCCCCCTTGGAGATAAGTGTGACGTACTTACGGTGGATTAGCCGAATCCACCACACGAGGGTGTGGGCTAGATCTCCTTGGGTCGCAAGCACTTGCACGCTGGTCGTGTATTCAATATCCGAAGTGCCTGTGGACATCCGGGTTCATGACGCTCGCGAACGATAGGTTCGCGTAGTCGGCTGGCGGAGAGGGCACGTCATGGATACCTGGATCGACGAGGGCTTCATCGCCTTCGACACCGAGACCACGGGCGTGAACACTGAGCAGGACCGCATTGTGACCGCCGCTGCGGTGACATTTCGCAACGGAACTCCGCAGGAGACCCGCTCGTGGCTCATCAAGGTCGATGTCGACATTCCCGAGCGCGCCAGTGAAGTGCACGGCATTACCAATGAGATCAGTCAGTCCCAGGGTCAGGATCAAGCCGAGGCGCTCGCTGAGATCGGTGACTACCTCGAGACCTCCGGCCTTCCGATCGTGTGCTTCAACTCCGGCTTCGACATCCCCATCCTCAACTCCAATCTGCACCGTCATGGCCTGGGCGAGTTGCGAACCTCGGTCATCATCTGCCCGTACGTGATCGACAAGCAGCTCGACAAGTACGTGAAAGGCAAGAATCAACGTCGTCTCAAGCCGACAGCAGAGCGCTATGGTCTCGAGCTCAGTGAGGATGACTGGCATGGTGCCGAGGCCGACTCGCTCGTCACCGGACGAATCCTGATCGCTCAGGGTGAGCGATTCCCGGCGATCACCGCGATGTCCGCGCAGGAGCTCGCCGACTCGATCGTCGCGTGGCGGGAGCAGCAGGATGCTGAGTTCAAGGAGTGGCTGTCGCGTCAGCCGCCCCGTCCGCAGTAGCGAACCGCTCCCCGGTCATCCCTCTGCGTGAAAGAATCAGGCATGGCATTCAACGGTTTCGGTCCCGGACTCGTCGACTTCTACCTCGAGCTCGAGGAGAACAACACTCGTGAGTGGTTTAAGGCCAACAAGCAGCGCTACGTCGATCAGGTGCGCGGCCCTCTCGAGGCGCTTGCCGAGACCATTACGCCGAAGTACGGAACCCCCAAGATCTTCCGGCCGTACCGCGATACGAGATTCGGCAACGACAAGACCCCGATCAAGGAGACCGCTTCCATGTGGGTCGACTTCGGCGGCGCCGGCTACTACGTGCAGTTCTCCGCCGACGGCATGCTGCTGGGTGCCGGTGCCTATCAGCCCGACAAGCCCGTGCTCCAGCGCTTCCGTGAACTGGTCTCGACGCCCGAAGGTGAGACGCGGGTGCGAAAGCTGATTGCGAGCGTGGAGCGCAAGGGTCCGCAGCTCAGCACCGAGTGGCGTCTGGCCACCGTGCCGCGTGGCTACAGCAAGGATCACCCTGCAGCCGATTTGCTCGCGCTGACCTCGCTTGTCATGACCAGCCATCGCGAGCCGGGCACGTGGCTGAGCAACAAGGAATGCCTGAAAGCCGTGACCGGTGGCTGGGATGCGATGACACCGTGGGCCACCTTCGTATCAGGTCTCAGCGCGACCTGATC
>JBEGLG010000061.1:0-8279 GCA_041183645.1 Actinomycetota bacterium
GGGCCCCTACGCCAACGCCGTCATCGACGAAGAAGAACGATGACAAGAACGACAATTCGAAGAAGCAGGACGACTAGAGAAGCGTGACTGCTCCGGTCGAGCCATCCACCTCGACCATGGCACCGTCGGGAATGCGCTTGGTGACGCCTTCCAGGCCGGCGACGCACGGAATACCCAGCTCGCGGCTGACAATCATGGCGTGACTGCTGAGTGCACCCACACCCACGACGACTGCGCTGGCCACGACGAAGAGCGGGGTCCACGACGGGTCGGTCTGCGGGGCGATGAGAACGTCACCGGGTTCGAAGTCGGCAATCTGGCCGGGATCGAGGATGATGCGCGCGCGGCCGCGAGCAACGCCCGAGGATGCCGGCGTTCCCGTCAGCACGTCACCCGCCGAGGCGACGTCGAACGAGACATCGGTCTTGCGCGGGAGCTCCGACAGCTTCTTCATCGGCTTGCCGGCCTCGAGGAAGAGCGGGATCTCGACATCGAAAAGGGCACGCCACTCGTTCTCGCGCTCGGCGAGCTTCTCGGTCATGCGAGCCGGACCGTAGACCAGCATCTCGAGCTCTTCGTTCAGCGCCATGAAGATCTGCGAGGCATCCGACAGGTGGCCCTGCGCGGCCAGTCGGCGGCCGAACTCGAGCAGTGCTGCGCGCGCCTCGTTGATGACCTTGATGCAGTTCGACTTCGCGAGCTCGCGCCAGCCGGCGAAGCGGCGAGCCGAATCGACACCCATGCGGAGGGTGGCGAGTGCCTCATCGGCTCCGGCGAGTGCATCGGTGACCTGCGCATACGCACGCTCGGAGCGCTCGGCACTCTCGGCACGACGCGCGGCCGGTGACGCAGAGTCGTCGAGCTGGCGCATCCGGTCAAGAAGCGACAGCGCGAGCTCGGGCTTGGTCTCCCAGGAGTCGGCGCCCATGTCCCACTCGGACGGACCGCGGTAGCCGAACTCGCGGATGAAGGCCGCGAAGTGCTGCGCGAAATCAGGATGATGCGCACGCAGGCGCTCGTTCAGGCCATCAATGCCCTCGTCGAAGGCCTTGGTCAGCGGCGCACTCGCGCGCACCAGGCGCGACATATCCCAGAGCGCGTACGACGGCATGGCGGAGACGACGTCGCCGGCCGGGCCGGTGATGTCGACAACATTCACCGGGTTGTCGGGGCCGAGGATGCTCATGACGACTGCCGGGCCGATGGCGGCCTGCGAGCCGGCGACGACTTCGCCGCGCCACATCAGGCGCGAGTACGGCATCATCGAACGCGCGTAGGCGACGAGTGCGGCATTGGTCAGCGTCGAGAAGTCAGGGCGGCTGGCGCGCAGGCCGTCGGCGATACGGGTCTCCTCATCGAGCTCGGGGAAGGTCGAGGTCGTGAGAGTCCAGGTCGTGCGATCGGCGATCTTCTGGCTCAGCTCGGGGTTGATGTCAGTCGGCGAGTCGACATGGGTAGGCGCATCCGGATGGCTGCCGAAGAAGGCAGCATCGATGCCCTCCCAGCCGATACCGCTGCGAATGCCCACGAGACGCGCCATCGTGACGTTCACGTAGAGGTAGCCGTAGCAGAAGGCACCGAAAGGCCAGGCCTCGTTCTCGATCGCCTCGACAGCCGTGGCCGAGCCGAGCTCGGCATAGGCGAGGGAGCCACCCGGGAACATCTCCGGGTTCCAGAACATGCTGGCACCGAGCGGGGTGATGGGGTCAGGAAGCACGTCATTGGCGTTGAACCGGGTATAGACGGGGAATCGCTCGGCCAGGCCTGTATCGATGCACCACTTCTCGTCAGACATGCCCTGCTCCATCACTCGTAGATGAGCCGCAGTCTAAGCACGTGTCCGCACAGGCGCAGCGAAACGGGCGGAGGCCCGGCCGCGTGAGCGACCGAGCCTCCTTTTCCCCCGTGATCTGAGTGCCGCCCTACTTGATCCACTCCTCGAGAATGCTGTGGAAGTGGCGGATCTTGGTCTCCTGATATTCCGCGAAGGTGACCTCCTGGAGCGAGTCGGATTCCAGTCCCCGCTGGACCATCGGCATGTTGTAGCCGTCCTGATTGAACACTCGAGTCAGCAGGCCGAGCTCGGGTGCGTCGGTCCAGTCATCGTCGACTCCGAGCATGTGCATCGGCGCACCATGCGGACGCTCGTCGCCCTCATAGGGGCTCAGGATCATGCACTCCATGATGCACATCGACGGATCATTGCCGTAGGGGCGGAAGCGGTACAGCGTGCGGTTGTACGAACCCCACGGGTGGAGATTCGGGAACAGCGTGTAGACCATGCTGTCGAGCATTTCCGCATCGGAGAGATCCTGCGCCTCCTCGCCCAGCTCGTTCTGCAGGTGATTGCGACGATTGTTCGCGATGTGCTCCCGAGCCGAGATGTCGGCCGGGATCGGATTCATCGGATCATCGAGATTTCGATCAGTTAGCGCATCGAACATCTCCTGCTCGGTGGGCTGCCAGTTCAGGTGCGGGCTCGGAACCGCGTTCGGGGTGATGGCCCTCGAGAAGTTCCCGAAGGTGTCGTAGGTCGCCACGATGTCGCCGATCCCCGGAAGCAGCTGCGAGTGCGTGGCCACGACGTGCCAGGACTCCATGAAGGCCTCCTGCGCGACCTTCCAATTGCAGCGCAGGATCTTGGCCACGTGCACCTGCTTGAACCGCTTCTCCAGCGGCCACTTCTCGAACTGCGCCGGCATCTCGCCGAGGAAGTCGAGCAGCGGCTCGCAGTCGGGGTCGAGGTTGATGAAGACGAAGCCGCCCCAGGTATCAACCTTGACACTGAGGAGCGACCAGCTGTCACCGACCTGCGGGAAGTCCCACTTGCACGGCATGTTGCGCAGGGTGCCGTCGATATTCCAGCTGATGCCATGGAACTGGCACTGGAAGTTGTCGACCTTGCCGTCGACCTCCTTGAGCGTGCGTCCGCGGTGCAGGCAGACATTGCGATGCGCCTTGATACTTCCGTCGGCTTGACGAATCACGATGACGGAGATGCCGGCGATGTCGTAGACGACGTACTCGCCCTTCGTGGGGATGTCCTCCTCGCGGCAGGCCATCTGCCAGACCTTCTTCCACACCTTCTCGACCTCGAGATCATGGAATTCGCGCGAGGTATAGCGCGAGGCAGGAACGGTGAGCGCGACATCGGGGAATGGGCTCGAGATGCGGTAGACCTCGGGTACCTGACGCGAATCACGGTCGAGGACGTCCATGTACATCTGATACTGGTCATCGGCCGAAAGCGGAGTGGTCAGGTGCGGCAGCGTTGCGGTCATGCGCTCTTCTCCTTCGCCGGGAAGTCCTTGGGGTTGCCCGGCGTCCCCGCCGGAAGCTGCGGGCCGGCGAGCCAGCCGCAGAGATGGATGTCGACCGAGTAGAGGTCGCCCTCGACCCAGTGACCTTCGGAGGTGAAGACACCATGTCGATCACCCTGCGTGACGTCGACCAGGCCATCGGGCCGCACGTCATAGATCGCCCCGCTCAAGGGGTGCTTGCGAGTGTGCATCCGTCCTCCGCTCCTGAGATCCTGTAGCGAATCTAAAGTAAGTAAACGGACGAATGAGTGGGACTTAGGTCCCCTCGACCCGGCTGAATGTCATGAGAAATCGCGAGTGGCCGGCACCCCGTCGGGTACCGGCCACTTGAGGTAAGTGCTTACAGGGAGCCGCCGGCGAACCAGCGCTCCATCCGCTCCTTGTTGTTCAACGTCACGGGCTCGAGCAGGAATCCGGAAGGCGAGCGCACGTAGGTGAAGGAGCCGTATCCATCCTCCGGCGCCTTCTGCGCCGCGACGAGTTCCCAGCCCTGGTTGATGAGCGAGTCGGTGAGTGCCGGAACGTCGCACCAGACACCCGCATGATGAAGGTGACCCGCACCCTCGTGATCCCAGACCGTGCCGGCAACACCCTGGAGCAGCTCGACACGCTGCGGACCTTCCATCGAGTACGCAAACGTCAGCGGGCAGGTGAATGCACCGCGCTCAGGAGTCCAGCACGGCTGATCCTCGCGTGAAATGACCTGCGTCCACGTCAGGCCGAGCGACGGACCGAGATCGGCCATGGCTGCCTGGATATCGGGTACGAGATAACCGACATGGAACATCTCTGCGCTGTAATCGAACATGGTGTCTCCCAGGTGTGTCGTGAGTGATGAAATCTAGATGGACGTGACGTCATAGACATGAGCAATACCTGCCGCCTGCGCCGAGGCGATGCCGGAGCCGGAATCCTCGTAGGCGACGCACAGCGCCGGGTCGACTCCGAGCTTCTGCATGGCCAGCACATAGACATCCGGTGCGGGCTTGCCATTACTCACTTCGGAATTCGTGACGACGAGATCGAAGAGCTCATCGAGACCGGTGGCCTCGAGGGTGCGCTCGACTGCAGTGCGCGGGCCGCCGGAGACCACGGCAATCGGCAGCTTTCCGTGGAAGTGCCGCGCGATGTCGACGACGTGCTCGAATGCCTCGAGCTCATGGGCACGTGCGTAGAAGAGTTCCATGCCCTCGCTCTCGACCGCGATGAGCTCCTCATGAGTCAGGTCGGGCAGGGCAGCACGAAGGAAGGGCTCCATGCTGTGCCCGCGCCAGGTCTCGAACCATTCGTCGGTGATCACGAAGCCGCGTGCGCCGAACACGACTGTCCAGCACGCCCGATAGAGCGACATCGTGTCGACCAGGGTGCCGTCGCAGTCGAAGAGCAGAGCCTGAGCACCCTCGGGTGGCAGCAGGGCCTCGGGGATCCGGCCGAGCCCGAGGGTCGACGTGCCGAGATCGATGTCCACGTGCGCACTGCTTCCTGTCGGGTCAGTCGAGCCCGGAGACGGCCACGACCTGTATAGACAACTTAGTGGCCCCTGGCATCTCGGCCGCAGAGCCGAGGAATTTTCCCGATACACGTTTCACGGGTCCCCCGTGGGGGATAACGTTATCCCAGCCTAGTAGAGGAGAGCCCCATGGCCCCGGTGAGAATCAACCGACTGTTCAATTCCCGCTCGCATCGCGCCCTCGACGTTGCCATCGACCATGGCTTCTTCGGAGAGCCCTCCTTCCTGGGCGGCATCGAGAACATGCGCCAGGCGGTCGACACCATCGTCGCTGCGGGCCCCGACGCCATTCAGCTCACTCCCGGTCAGGCGCGGCTGCTGCAGGAGATCCCCGGCAAGGACAAGCCGGCCCTAGTGATGCGCACCGACGTGGCCAATGTCTACGGCAATCCCCTCGACGAGCACATCTTCAGCCACCACTTCCCCGATGCCATCGAGGAGGCGGTTCGACTCGACGCTGTCGCGGTGTGCGTGAACCTGCTCCAACTGCCGGGGCGCCCCGAGATTCGCGAGGCCTGCATCCTCTCGATCATGGAGCTTCGCAAGGAGGCCACGCGTTACGGCATGCCGCTGATGGTCGAGCCGCTCGTGATGCAGGACAACGTGAAGGCCGGCGGTGGCTACATGGTCGACGGCGACACCGGCAAGATCCGGGCGCTCGTGCGCCAGGCTCGCGAACTGGGTGCCGATCTCATCAAGGCTGACCCCACCGACAACATCGAGGAGTATCACCGGGTGATCGAGGTGGCGGGCGATACTCCGGTCCTCGTGCGCGGCGGCGGCAAGGTCGACGACCGCACTCTGCTCGAGCGCACAGTTGCCGTGCTGGCGCAGGGCGCCAGCGGCATCGTCTACGGGCGCAACATCATCCAGCACGAGAACCCCGCCGGCATCACCGCTGCGCTCATGGCCGTCCTTCACGACGGTGCGAGTGTCGATGAGGCACTCGCCATCGTCTCCGGAGGCGCGGCATGAGCGCACGCGAGGTGAATGTCGCCATCGTCGGCGGTGGCCTGATGGGCCGCGAGATCGCCGCCGCCATCCAGCGCTGGCCCGCACTCATCGATCATCCGGTGCGCCCGCGCCTGACCGCGGTCTGCGATATCAATCCGGCCGCGCTCGAATGGTTCCGTGACATCGATACGGTCACCACGCTCGTCACCGATTATCACGATCTGCTCGACGACAACTCCATCGATGTCGTCTACGTGGCCGTGCGCCACGACCTGCATGAGCAGATGTACATCGACGTCATCAACTCGGGGAAGAGCCTGCTCGCCGAGAAGCCCTTCGGTATCGACAGCAGCGCCGCCGATGCGATCCTGGCCGCCATCGCCTCGCATCCCGAGAGCTTCGTGCGCTGCTCGAGCGAGATGCCCTTCTACCCGGGTGCCCAATGGGCTATCGACTACGTGAGGTCAGGCGCCCTGGGCACGATCATCGAGGCTCGCTGCGGATTCCTGCACTCGAGCGACATCGATCCGGCCAAGCCCATCAATTGGAAGCGTCAAGTGGCCTACTGCGGTGAGGCCGGTGTGATGAACGACCTCGGCATGCACACCTGGCATGTGCCGCTGCGCCTCGGCTGGGCACCCACCTCGGTCAGCGCGGTGCTGCAGAACATCGTCCCCGAGCGTCCCGGTCCCGACGGCACCCTCGTGCCGTGCGATACGTGGGATAACGCTGTCCTGCACTGCTGGAGCCAAGAAGCGGGAATGCCCTTCCCCCTCACCACGGAAACCAAGCGCATTGCGCCCGGCGAGAAGAACACGTGGCTCTTCGAGGCGATCGGAGTGAACGGTGGCGTGCGCTTCAGCACGAAGTCGCCCAAGGAGGTCGAGGTCTTCTCGCGCATTGTCGTTCCCGGTATCGGCACCGAGCAGGCCTGGCAGCGACTCGATGCCGGAAGCCAGTCGGTGTGGCCCACGGTGACGGGCGGAATCTTCGAGACCGGCTTCTCCGACGCCATCTTGCAGATGTGGGCGGCGTACCTCGCCGAGCGCGAGGGAGTGCTCGGCGATCGCTTCGGATGCGTCACTCCTGACGAAGCCGCGCTGACCCATCGGATCTTCGCGGCCGCTCTGCGCTCGCAGGCCGACGGCACATCGGTCGCTCCGTAGGCATTGCGATGCTCAACGTCGCGGTTGCAGGCCTGGTCTGCGTCGACCTCCGCCCCGAACTCGACGAGTCTGCTCGATTCGCACCGGGACGACTCATCGAGGTCGGCCCGTTGTCGATGCGGCTCGGCGGACTCGTCGGCAACACCGGCATCGACCTACTCGACTTGAACGTGCCCCTGCGCTTTGAGTGCGGGGTCGGTGCCGACGAACTCGGCACTTACGTGCGCGACACTCTTCAGTCGCGCGGGGCCGATATCAGCGGCATCAGGTCGGTGCCCGACGAGTCGACCTCGTACAGCTTGATCCTCGAGCCGCGCGGGGTGGACCGCACAATCTGGCACAGCATCGGAGCGAATGCCAGATTCGATGGTCGCGAAGTCACCACGGAGGGCATCGACATCCTGCATGTCGGATACCCGGCGCTGCTGCCCTCGATCGTGGCCGACGGAGGCGAGCCGCTCGAGACCCTGCTGTCACGCTCACGCGCGGCCGGAGTCACGACCTCGGTCGATCTGTCGTATATCGATTCCGGCTCCGCCACCGCTCATCTCGACTGGCACGCGATCCTGACTCGCATGGCTCGGCACGCCGATGTGCTCAGCCCGAGTCTTGACGATCTCACCTCGGCACTTCGGATCGACGAGCCGTTCAGCACCGCACTTGTCGATCGCATGCTCATCGAGCTTCTCGACTGGGGCGTCGCCGTCGCCGCCATCTCTGCCGGCGAGCACGGCCTCTTCCTGCGCACCGCAGGTGCAGAGCGGCTTCGCGCGGCCGGCCGCGCCTTGACCCAGCACGCCGAGACATGGGCTGACCGCGATCTTCATCTCCCACCGGTGTGGAACGAGATCCCGGTCACCACGAACGGAGCCGGTGACGCCACGAGCGCGGGACTGCTCTTCGGCCTCGCCATCGGTGCCGGGCCAATCGAGAGCGCTCAGCTCGCCGCCGCCTGCTCAGGTGCACTCGTATCCGGCCGTCGGACAACCGTCGAGGTGATCAGCGAGATGTGTCCCGATCTGGTCGATCTCCTGTCGCGCAGCAACGAAGGACGCTGATGGGCTCGAGTCCGACGATGAATGACGTAGCACGCGAGGCCGGTGTTGCCCTCCGCACGGTGTCGCGCTACGTCAACGGCGCGACGAACATCGACAGCGACCTGGCAGAGCGCATCCGAATTGCGATCGAGACTCTCGGCTATCGGCGCAACCTTGCAGCCGCGAGCCTGCGCCCCGGCTGGGACAGCAAGGTGCTGGGCGTCATCATCGGCGACCTCTCGAATCCGTACTACACCGCGCTCACTCGTGCGATCGAGCGCGAGGCCTCGGA
>JBEGLG010000062.1:0-10636 GCA_041183645.1 Actinomycetota bacterium
CGCTCGCGCCCCCGAGCCACGCGCCCGCCGCAGCAGCACTGGCTCGGCCTGAGCCTCACGCGTGTGCCCGAGCAGCACGGCTGCCGCGCCGAGTGATGCGGAAGCGGAGGTGAGTGCCGCATAACGGGCTTCGCGGGCCGCCGCTTCAGGGCCGCCGGCCGTGCCCACCTCCACTCGCTCGATGGTCACGGGGGCGAGGCCGAAAGCCTGGCAGGCCACCGCGGCCTCGCGAGCGACCTCGGCCGACGACTCCTGTAATCCGTGATCGACGATGACCGCGCCGACGGCGAACTGCTGCCGACTGCCTACCCAGGCAGCGCAGGCGGCCAGGGCGAGTGAGTCAGGGCCACCGGAGCACGCCACGAGCACGAGTGCGCCGTCCGGGATGTCGGCACAGGCGGCCTCGACTGCATTCCGGACGGCGACAGTGGCGTGCGTGCTCATGATCAGCGTGCGTCGGTCGGCGCATCCGGCGCCGGCGGGCGGCAGGCCACAGCGACGAGCGAGCTCGATCCTTCCGAAGATGCTGACCAGTCACCCGCCGAGAAGGGAAGGAGAAGGACGTCGCCGCGCGAGACCTCGTGATCGCCCTGCGAGGTATGGATGATGCCGCGACCCTCGGTGGCGAGCACGATGGCAAAGCCGGCATCGACACCGACCGCACCGGCAGAGGTGTCGAGCCGCTGCGCGCGGAAGTACGGATCAGCGGCGGCAGGCATGATGCTGCGAAGTCCGGCGACGTCGAGCTGATCGCGGGTGAGAACGAGGCGATCGAGATCGGTGGGCGATACCGCCGAGAGATCAACCGCCTGCAGCGCGGTCTCGAAGCCGAGGTCGAGATGGCCGTCCTTCGCGCCATCGACCGCGAACTCGGCCCACTCGAGAAGGATCGAGAGATCGGTGGGCTCCTGCAGCTCGAGGACGAACACGCCGTCGGCCACGGTGTGCGGCAGGCCCGCCGGCACGAGCATCGCATCGCCCGGACGCACGACGCGCGTCTGCAAGGCGCCGAGGAGTGCGGCACTGTCGCGCTCGCGCACCCAGTCGCTCACCTGATCGAGACTCATGGAGTCCTTGAATCCGACACCGACCTCCGCACCCTCAGGTGCGTCGAGCACGTACCAAGCCTCGGTCTTTCCGTGCGCGAGACCGAGGTGAGTCTTCGAGAAGGCGCGATTGGGGTGCAGATGCACGGGCAGTCGCTGGTCGAGATCGAGAAGTTTCACGAGCACTTCGGTGCTGGTGCCGTAACGGGCCAGGTGGGCTGCACCCAGCCAGGCCTCGGGCTCCGAGTCAATGGCCTCGATGAGCAGTCGGCCATCGGGGAGCTGGCTGAAACCCTGGGGTGCCTGCCCGAACCGCGCCGTGGTCGAGCCGATCCATTCCTCGGGGCGCTGCGGACCACCGGGGCCCCGGCGAAGCTCGCCGATGCGATTGCCGCCCCGGTAGAAGTGATCGAACTGATTGCAGGGCAGGAGGGTGACCTGAGCGCTCATCGGCATCCGCATTTCGCTAGTTGGTTCGCGACCTTGTCGACCGTAGCGCGTGCCGCGACCACGGAGGGGATCTTGTTGGCAAGGACGGCAAAGGCGAGCACGCGCCCATCGTGATCACGCACGCTTCCGGCCAGCGCCACCGTGTCGTTGAGGCTTCCGGTCTTGGCCCGCACGTACCCGATGGCCTGCTTCATGCCCTGTGCCGTGAAGCGATCGGCGAGCGTGCCCGTGAGTCCGGCCACGGGCAGCCCGGCAGCAATCGGCCAGAGCTGATCTGCCTTCACGCCGGCCGTGGCCGAGATGACGGATGCGAGGGTGATCGGGGTGATGCGATCCTTGTGCGACAGGCCACTTCCATCGACGAGAGTCACGCCGTCGGTGGGGATTCCGAGATCGCCGGCGGCGGCGAGGGTCGCGCTGGCGCCCGTCGCGAACGTGGCCTTGCCCGTCGACTTCAGCCCGACGAGATGAGCGAGGGATTCGGCGAGATCATTATTCGAGTCAGTGAGCATTTGCTGAACCAGCGTGCTGACAGTCGGCGATTCGACTCGAGCGATTTCCGTCGCGCCGTCGGCGACTTTCGACGCGGCTCCGAGCTTTGCCTTCACGCCATCGAGTTTCAGCAGCCCGACAAAGCGAATCGCCGCCGCGCGAGCCGGATCAGCGCTTCGCGCATTCGAGCGTGCAGTGACCCGACCCTGATCAACCATCAGGGCACTTACCGGCGTGACCACCCCGGCGGCCGGCCAGGATCTCGACCAGCCGGGCGCATAGGCGGAGCCGCCGAACAGCGAGTCGTCGAAGTCGACGACAACAGCGGCATCAGCAGGCAGCGCCGCCGCCGCCTGCTTCGCAAGATCGGTCAGCGACGCGAAGGAATGCGGCTTGGCGCCGCTGATGAGCGTGGCATCTCCCCCGCCCACCAGGGTGAGAGTGGAGCCCTCGGACTTCACCGTGGTCGCGAGTCGAGTGGCAGGGCCGAGAACGTGCAGGGCAGCGGCCGCGGTCAGCAGCTTGGTGGTGGAGGCGGGAACGTGAGGTGTCGCCGAGGCGCGGTCGAACAAAGTCGCGCCCGTCGCCGGATCGACGACAATCGCCGCCGCGTCGCCCAGGCTCGGTGAGGTGAGCAGGGGCGTGAGCCGAGCCTCAAGCCCGGCTGTCGTGGGAACGGGCGCGGTGGAGCCGGCGACTGCGGTGGGTGTCAGGACGGGGTCAGACGAGGCAGCCGATGCTTCTGCTCCGCCGAGGGCGAGAGCAATGCAGGCGATCAAGGTGACCGATGCCACAGGAAGTAAACGTTGCTGCAACGCCCCTCCTCCGCCTCTATAGCCTTGCTTCATAAGAGTATGGCAACGGCAGCAGCCGTGAAGAGGTCGCACCGGCGGCCATGAACCTAGGAAGGCTCCTCATGGAACCCCTAACCTTCGATGTCACCATCGAGATTCCTGCGGGCAGCAAGAACAAGTACGAGATCGACCATGAGACCGGACGCATTCGCCTCGATCGCATGCTCTTCACCTCTACTCGTTACCCGCATGACTACGGGTTCATTGACAACACCCTCGGCCAGGATGGCGATCCCCTCGATGCCCTGGTGCTGCTTCAGGAGCCGACCTTCCCCGGCGTCGTGATCCGCTGCCGCGCCGTGGGCATGTTCCGCATGACCGATGAGGCCGGCGGTGATGACAAGGTGCTGTGCGTTCCACTCGACCCGCGACTCGAGCACCTCCGCGATATCCACCACGTGCCTGAGTTCGACCGCCTGGAGATCCAGCACTTCTTCGAGGTGTACAAGGATCTCGAGCCCGGCAAGAGCGTCGAGGGCGCGACCTGGGTCGGGCGCACCGAAGCCGAGAAGGAAATCAAGGAGTCGTACGAGCGCGCGAAGACCACCGGCTACAACCACTGACAGTGGCCGACTGCATGATTCATGCCTCTCGCACGGGGCGATAGTCCAGGCGCGCATTCGCGATCACCTCGGCGCGCTCGCCGACAAGTGAACTGAGGAACGGCACCTGCACCGGTGCGCTCAGGTGAACACTCACCGACTCGCCGTCGCTCTCGACACCGACTAGACGCATCCCTCGCATGCCATCCGAGGCCGCGATGGCGGTCACATGCGCGCGAACAACGCGAGCGACCGTCGCGGGATCGAGGGCAGTCGCCTTGCTTGCACCATGCGCGTAGTACTGGTCGAGATCAATAGCCTGGGCGCCGGCGAGTGCGGCGGCATCGGCAATCGCGGCGAGATTACGGCGCTGGATGAACAACGACGACACATCAACAACCACGGCGAGTGCCAGCACGCACACCGCGACGAGCACGATGCCGAGAAGCATGACGCTCCCCGTGTCGTCGACCGCACGCCGCTTCACTGCTCACCTCGATAGGTATCCACCGGCATGGTGCGATTCGCAGTAATGGCGATAGACGTGCGCTCCTTGCCGAGGAATTCGGGCATCCAGGGCAGCCCCACTGCCCAGTCGAGCTCGACCTGAACCGCTGACTCCGGAGCGAGACATTGCCCGGTGGAGCAGCGAATGCGAAGACTCCCCTCGTCAAGGACGAAGCCTTGATCCGCAAGAGCCAGTCGCGCCGCAGCCACGGCCCTGGATTGAGCCACGGCCGCGGTGTCGGCCGAGACGAACGCTCGGCCTGCCTCACGCACCGCCAACGACGATGCCACGGATGCCGCCTGCACCCTCATGACGCACATCGCGATGTACGCGAGGGGCACGAGTACGAGAACCCCGATAACAAGGAACTCGATGACGGCGCTGCCGCGATCGCGATCCGCCGATCGTGATCGTGGGGCGCTCACGCCTGCTCCCGGAGCGAGTGGCCCCGCACATGCAGCCCCGTTGGCCCGAGGAGGCCGATCAGCGGCAGGCGGGCATCGATGTCGACCGAGATCACCGATGCGCCGCCACTCATGCCCGAATGCACGGTGATGGATTCCACCGAACTCGCTGCGATCGACTCATCGATGATCTCCCGCGCTCGACGCTCTCCGGCGCCGGCATCGGAATCAGCCAGGGCCGCAGCACGCGCTCCCTCCGCCGCGGCGGAGGTCAGGACGGTACGCACGTGCATAGCGAGGATGACCTGAAGCACTGCGAGCGAGACGGCAATCAGGATCGGTGCCACGAGCGCGAAGTCGACGAGTGCATTTCCGCGATCGCGATGCTCCGGAGAGATCACGGTGTCGAGACGGAGGTGAGCGCCCGATCGAGGACACCCGTGAGCTGGTCATCGGCAATGAGCCAGATGGCCGTGACTAGCCCGGCCGTCATGACCGAGACGAGGACCCAGCCGGGCACATCTCCTCGATCCTCGGAAGCCTGCACGGCCAGGCGGATCGAGAAGTCGCGAAGTCGAGTGATCATGGTGAACCTTCCGTTAGTTGATGAACAGATGAAGACTGCGGAACCCGGGAAAGAGCGCGATGAGCACGACCGTGGGCAGGATCATGAACACGACAGGAATGAGCATCGCGACGTCCTTGCGGCCGGCAGATTCCATAAGACGACGTGACCGTGCAGCCCGGGCATCGGCGGCCTGCGCACGAAGGAGATCAGCAAGTGGAGTGCCGCGCTCCATGGCGAGAAGCAGGGCATCGACAAACCTCTCGACCTCACCGGCACCTGCCTCGCGCGAGAGGTCATGCATGGCGTCGTCGAAGGGAGTTCCGAGTCGAGCAGCTGCTGCGGCCCGTCGCATCAGCGTGCCAAGCTCGCCGCCGGACAGATCGCCCACTCGAGCGAGTGCGGCAGCCGGAGACTCGCCCGCCGCTACCGCGAAGGCGAAGAGTTCTGCGAGATCGGGTAGCTCGGTATCGATGACCTGGGCCCGGCGTCGCCTGGCCATGCTGCGATGCGTCGATCGCATCAGCTCGGCAAAGACCCCGCCTACAGCAGCGAGCACGATCACGAGCAGGCCTGAACTACCGCGCAGGGCGAGTGCGAAGCCCACCAGGGCTCCGATGCCCACGCCTGCCGCGACGGCCGCGATCTGCTCCAGGTTGCCGCCCGCAGCGCGAGACTCGTGCCGACCCTCACGCATGCGAGCGGATTCCAGCAGCGCGCCCAGCATGCCGAGTACCGAAGGCTGCTGCTCGTGCTCGGGGCTCCGGAGATAGGGAACGAAGGGAGTCACGCGCTCACGGAGCGAGAGCGGTGCGGTGGCGCGCATGCGCGCGATCACCAGCGCGATTCCGCACGCCAGCGCCAGCCCGAGAAGTGCGCCGCCCCACGACCCGCTCATGCGAGGGTCCGTGGCTCGGAGGGAAGCCTGCCGATGAGGAGCATGACGCGGTAGGCGATGACCGTGAGTCCCGCGGAGACCACGAGAATCACAGCACCGGTGAACGTGCGATAGGCGGCCGCCGCCTCCGGCCTGGTGCACAGCAGCGCCAGGGTGACCCAGGGCGCGGCCACCGCCAGCCTGGCTGCCGATACTGTCCAGCTCTGCCGAGCCTCGATCTCGCCGCGGGTACGCAGATCGGCTCGGAGTAGTGAGCTCAGAGTGCGGAGCACGATTCCGAGATCTGTTCCGCCTACTTCACGCGCGATGCGAATCGCGGCGATCACCCGATCGGCGACGGGGTCAGCGAGTGCGCCTTGCAAGGAGTCGAGTGCCTCGCCCAGTGATCCCGAGACTCGATACTCCCTGCCGAACCTGGCGAAGGCCGGACGCAGCGCCGAAGGCCCGCGGGTCGCAAGATCAGCAAGTGCTTCCGGCAAGGACATGCCGGCGCGTACGGCCGAGGCCAGCGAGTCGACGGCATCGGGCCACGCACTTCGCACTGCACGAGTACGCCGACGCGCCCTGCGTCGCAGCACTAGGAAGGGCAGAACCGCGGCGAGCGAGGCAGCGATCAGGGCTACGACCGGAACCGAGGTGATCATCAGCGCCAGCGCACCGGCCATGACGGCACCGGCCGTGGCGGCGGAGATCACCGTGCCCGGGGTCGCGCGCTCGATGGCCGCGGCATCGATGAGGCTCTGCAGCCTGCTGCGCCGGAGTGGGCGATTCACGGGCCGACCAACCGACACGATGACGAGCAGGATCCCGATCGCAAGACACAGCCCGATCAGCGCACCCATCAGGCGGCCGCAGTGCGTGAGGGTGAATCGAGTAGCAGTCGTGCGATGTCGAAGCCGGCACGCTCGAATCGTTCCGGGTGCGGGGGAAACCCGCCTCGACGCTCCAGGCCACGACCGCGATCAGTGAAGAGCTCGGCGATCTCCACCACGCCGTTCTCCACGCGACCCGAGAGTGCGGTGATCTCTCGCACCTCGCGCCTGCCGTCGGGTCGAGTCGCGACATGCACGACGAGATCGACGCTGCCGGCAACAGTGGGGACAACGAAGTCGCCGGGGATGTTCTGGCCGGCGAGCAACGGAAGCGTGCAGAGCTTGGTGATGGCCTCGCGTGAGCTATTCGCATGCAGGGTCGCCATGGCGGGCATGCCGCTGTTCATCGCGACCAGTAGGTCGAGAGCCTCGGCCTGGCGCACTTCTCCGACGATCAGCCGAGTGGGGCGCATGCGGAGCGCCTCGCGTACGAGTCGGCGAAGGCTCACTTCACCCGTGCCCTCGAGGCTGGCATCGCGGGTCTGCATGGGTACCCAGTCGGGATGCGACGTGCGAATCTCGAAGACTTCCTCGCAGCTGATGATCCGCTCGGAGGAGGGAATGCAGCCGAGAAGGGCATTGAGCATGGTGGTCTTGCCGGCCTGGGTGCCGCCGGCCACGATGATGTTCAGCCCGCTCACCACCGACGCCTCGAGGAATGCCGCCGCACCCGAGGTCACGGTGCCCAGGCGCACGAGATCGTCGACATGCGCTGCGCGCACTACGAATCGACGGATATTCACGGACCAGTGCGCACGAGTGATGTCAGGGATCACCACGTGCAGCCTGCTGCCGTCGACCAGCATCGCATCGACGAACGGGCTCGAGAGATCGAGCCTTCGACCTGACGTTCGGAGCATGCGCTCGACGAGATCTCGGATCTCGGCATCGGTGAGCACGATGGTCGTGAGTTCGCTTCTCCCCCCGCGTGCGATGAAGACGCGGCCAGGCTCGTTGATCCAGATCTCCTCGACGCTCGGATCATCGAACAGCGGCTGCAAGGCCCCGTAGCCAGCGAAGGAGGCGAGAAGCGAACGGCGGACTTCGCTCGAATCGCTGAGGGGATCAGCTTCGCCAAGAATGTCGTCGATCACTGACTGCGCACGCGCGGGATTCGCCATCGGATCGATTGACGCATCGACGAGTGCAGTGCGCACCCGTGCGTGCAGTTCGTCGAGCATGGCGACCCCCGTCAGAGTGATGACTCGACGACGGTAAGTCGATCAGCGGATGTGCACCAGGGTCACTTCACCGACTGTGGATAACTACGACGCGATGAAACGATCCCATGCGGCCTTGACGAACTCCGGATGCTCCATCTGCGCGACGTGGCCGGAATCAGGCAGCACGACCACGTGCGCATTCGGGAAGTACTTGGTGACCTTGTGCGCTGCACTCGGATCGATGAGCGGATCCTTGCGCCCGTAGATCACGAGCGTCGGACACGTGATCTTCGTGGCGAGCTTCCAGGGACGCTGCGGCCCGCGATCGAGGAAGGTCTTCATCATTCCGCGCAGCGAGGCGAGGAAGGCGTCGTTGGCATACGGGAAGTGCTCGCGCGACTTCGCCTCCGCGACTGCCTCCTCGTAGCGCTGTGGTGCGACTCGCGACGGATCGGCGAAGCAGAGGTCGATTGACCCCTGCACGCGCTGCTCGACGGGCACATTGAGGAACTTCTCGACTAGCTTCTCGCCGACTCCGGGAACCGCGATCACCGGCAGGTGCACATTGCTCTTGCCGATGCTGAAGGTCGGAAGGGCCGGTGAGGTCATGGTGAGCGAGCGCACGAGATCGGGACGACGAGCTGCGATCTGCACCGCGACTGCGCCGCCGAGCGAGTTGCCGAAGAGATGAACCGGGCCGCCGCCGAGATGGTCGATGAGATCGACCACAGCACGCGCGTGGCCGAGCGGGGTCATGTCGCCATCACGTGGCGGCGGTGACTGCCCGAAGCCGCCAAGGTCGACCGCGTAGCCATCGACCTGATCGCGCAGGGCATCCATGAGGTCTGTCCAGTTGAGCGAGGATCCGCCGAGACCGTGAATGAAGATCGCGAGGGGCAATCCCGGCTTAGTGGGCTCGGCATGACGTACGGACAGCGTGCGATGGGTCAGGGCCACATCAGAACGGGGCCACGGCGGGGCCAGCACGGTTACGGTCACGGGACCAGGTTACCCAAGACCTCACCCCGACGGTTACTCGTCGGTAGTGTTCAGATCATGACCGCCGAGGCCATCCGCCCTGCTCGCCTCCCGAAGGCCGAGCGTCGCGCTCAGCTGCTCGAGGCAGCCCTCGAGGTGTTCTCGGCCGACGGCTACCACGCCGCCGCGATGGACCAGATCGCCGAGCGCGCCGGCGTCACCAAGCCAGTCCTCTACCAGCACTTTCCTAGCAAGCTTGATCTCTATCTCGCGCTTCTCGACTCGGCCATCGCCGACCTCTTGGCCGCGACGAATGCCGCGATCGCCTCGACGAGCGACAACAAGCAGCGGGTGCGCGCCACCCTGGATGCCTACTTCGGCTTCGTCGACGCTCGCAAGAGCGGCTTCCGACTCGTGTTCGAGAGCGATCTCATGAACGAGCCGTCGGTGCGCGAGCGAGTCGAGAGGGCAGAGTTCGCGATCGCCGAATCGATTGCCCAGGTGATCGCCACCGATACGGGCTTGCGCCAGGATCAGGCACTTCTGCTCGGCTCGGGACTGCAGGGCACCATGGAAATCTCGGCCCGACGCTGGGTCAGGGATCCCGGTGACATCAGTCGCGAGGAGGCAGCCGAGCTCGTGGCCACCCTCTGCTGGCGCGGCATCGGCGGATTCCCGCTCACCCATCCGCCCGCCTGACCGCGGCTCGTTTCGTCGTGGGCGTAACCCCACCCGGCTGCCTCGAGCCGACGTGCGTGAGAGCATGGAGTCGAACGTCCGAACCATCAACAAGGGAGATACGCCGTGGAGATCAAGGTCGGTGTCGAGAACACCCCGCGCGAGGTTGCACTCGAGAGCGAGCAGACACCTGAGCAGGTCACCGCAGCAGTCGAGGCCGCCCTGGCCAACGGCTCCGTGCTGTCACTCACCGACGATCGCGGTCGCACCGTGATGATCCCCGGTTCGAAGATCGCGTACGTCGAGATCGGCGCACCGTCATCGCGCCGCGTGGGCTTCGGCTCCTAGTTCCGCATCACTGAATCGGTCTCGCTACGCAGCGAGACCCAGTGCTGTCATGCGTCGCGTGTGATTCTCGGTAAGCCGCGCGAGCATGCGCCCCATCTCCGCGAGATCGGCGCCGGGACGATCGACTCCGCCCACCAGCAATGACGAGAGCGCATCGCGCTCTGCGGCAACACGCTGCGCCTGCGACAGCGCCTCGCCCACGAGTCGGCGCCCCCAGAGTGCAAGACGACCGGCAACGCGCGGGTCGGCATCGATCGCCGCGCGTACGCGATCGACGACGAATGCGGAATGCCCTAAGTCCTCGCAGACTGTCTCGACGAGCTCACGCGTGCGCACATCGACATAGCGAGAGATCTCGCGATAGAAGTCGATGCCGATGCCGTCGCCGACGTACGCCTTGACGAGGCCTTCGAGCCAGTCACTGGGCATCGTGTGAGAGTGAAACTCGGCATAGGACGACTTGAAGGGAGTCATCGCGGCCTCGGGATCGACGCCCATCTCGATGAGTCGTTCGCGAAGATGCCGGAAGTGCCGGAATTCCGCATTGGCCATACCGGCCAGTGCGGCCTCATCGCCCACCGTCGGTGCGAGCGCGGCATCGGAGGCCGTGCGCTCGAAAGCGGTGAGCTCGCCGTAGGCCAGGACTCCGAGGAGATCGATGACCGCCTCGCGATAGACCGGATCAGTCTCCAAGGCGGACGGATCAGGGGCCGTGAAGTCGTCGATCGGCTCCCCTAGGGGCATTTCCTGCTCAGCAGTCATAGTGATTCCAGGGTATCGGGGCCCGGCGGGTAGAGTAATCCGTAATTACAAGGAGAATTTTGACTACTGACAGCGT
>JBEGLG010000063.1:0-9539 GCA_041183645.1 Actinomycetota bacterium
CGTCCGCAGCGTGCCGACGCCGATGTTCGCGTACGCCATCACCTGGTGAATGCGGTGGGCAGCGCATGGCATGAGGTGAACGGCGCCGATCATGTATTCATCGGGGCCATGCGCATCGGAAAAAGCGACACCACGAGCGCCGCCGAGGCCATTGATGAGCTCGCTGCAGCTGTCGAGCAGGGCCGGGTCACGGTCTCATCAGTCGATGCAGTGCGGCTGTGCGCCGTGGCGGTCGTGCGCGCCGGAATCTCCTGCAAGGCCATTGATCTCGTCGATGTGCCCTGGTTTCTCGACCCCGAGGATCGCGAAGAGGCGGAAGCGGCTATCGCTGTCATGACTGCCGAGCGCATCGCACGACTCCAGGCGAATCGCGTTGACGACGGCTTCTACTCGACCTTCGTGGTGCGCAAGCTCTCGAAGCCGCTGACCGCGGCGGCATTGCGGCTCGGCCTGTCGCCGAATTCGATCACGCTGATCTCCTTCGCCGTGGGCCTTCTCGCAGCGGGCAGTTTCGCCCTCGGTGACCGATGGGCGCTCGTCATCGGCGCAATCCTGCTCCAGCTCAGCCTGATCATCGACTGCGTCGATGGCGAAGTGGCGCGAGCAACACGCAGGTTCTCTGCACTGGGGGCATGGCTCGATGCGTCTACCGATCGAGTGAAGGAATACCTGGCATACGCGGGCCTGGCCGCGGGCGCGGCCCTTCACGGCGTCGACATCTGGTGGTTGGCGCTCGTGATGATGGTGCTCCAGACCACGCGCCACATGACCGACTACGACTTCTCCCGGGTGCAGCGGCAGCGCGAGGCCCGCGTTCCGGTGACCGATGTCGTCGAGCGCGCTGATCTGACAACTGCGAGCGGCTGGTCGGTGTCCGGCGCGATGGAGATGTCCACTCGCATGAACTCGCGCAATGCGATTCGCTGGGCGAAGCGCGCCATTCACATGCCCATTGGTGAGCGCTGGCTCGTCATCAGCGTGTTCGCGATCATCGGCGGCGCCGCATGGGCGCTCGGCGTACTCCTGGTGCTCGGCATCATCGCTCTCGCCTACGTCACCGCCGGACGCATCCTTCGCAGCCTGAGCTGGCACGGTTCCTCGCCCACCGACGCCTGGGTCCTGCTCTGGCGTCAGGCTGATGCCGGCCCGATTCTCGCCGGTCTCGGTCGCGTGATCAGCGTGAATGGCATCTGGGCTGCGCCCTTCGGCTGGGCGGTGCCCGCGCTCCTGCGCCTGATCGAACTGGGGCTGGTGACCGTCCTGGCGATCTGGCTGTTCCCCTCCGCAACGACAGTGGCGTTCTGGTGGGTGGCCGTGATTGCCTTCCATCACTACGACGTTCTCTACCGGGCGATCCAGGGTCGCCCGACCCCGCGCTGGATCACCTGGGCGGGGCTGGGCTGGGACGGCCGAACAATCGTGGTCATCGTGGTCGCGATCCTCGGCCTCTCGGCATTCACGCACGTGCTGGGCTGGGGCGCGCTGGTGCTGGCGATCCTGCTCGTGGCCATCGCCTCGGTACAGTGGTTGCGCAGCGGGCAGTAGCCCCGGCCTCGCGCAGACGAACAGGATTCCTCGATGACTGACCGCCCCTCTCGCCCGACCGTGGCCGAGATTCGCGAGGTCTGCCAGCCCCCGGCAATCCGCGGGCGCAAGAATTCCGAGCACTGGGTCGCTGATGTCTATCTGCGCGACATCTCGCCCTACCTGACCAAGCTGCTTCTGCGCACTCCCATTACGGCGAACCAGGTCACCTGGCTCATGATCCTGACCGGTGCCAGTGCCGGCCTCGTCGTGCTGATTCCGGGAGTCATCGGCGGTCTGCTCGCCATGCTTCTCGGTCAGATGCAGATGCTCTGGGACTGCTGCGATGGTGAGGTCGCCCGCTGGCGCCAGAAGTCGTCGCCGCTGGGGGTTTTCCTCGATCGTGTCGGCCACTACACGACGGAGGGCATCATCCCGATCGCCCTCGGCTTTCGCGCTGCCGGCTTCCCGAACGCCGGCTGGCTGGACTCACCCTGGCCGCTCATCGGCGCGCTGCTGGCCGTGATGATCCTGTACAACAAGGCACTTAATGACATGGTGCATGTCTCGCGAGCCTATAACGACATGCCGAAGCTCGCTGATCGCGCCGATGTCGGCGTTCCGAAGGCCGCTGGCCTGCGCAATCTGCGATCACTCGCGCGCTTCGTGCCCTTCCATCGCTCGTACCACTCAGTCGAGCTCACGATCCTGATCTTCCTCGCCTCGATGGGCGACGCCATCGTCGGTGGTCTCTCGGTCACGCGGATCCTGCTCGCCTTCCTCGCGATCTTCGGAGTCATCACCATCGTCGGTCACCTCGCCTCGATCCTGAGCTCGAGCAAGCTGCGCGCATGACCGCCACCTATGGCGTCGTCGTGCTGACGATGGGCAAGCGGCCCGAGGAACTGCAGGCCGCAGTCGCCTCGGTGCTTGCCCAGCGCGATGTCGAGGTCGATGTCGTCGTCGTCGGAAATGGCTGGATCCCGACCGGCCTTCCCGAGCAGGTGAAGACCCTCGCCCTACCGGAAAACCTGGGCATTCCGGCCGGCCGCAATGCCGGTGTCCCCGAGGTCGAGGGTGAATTGCTCTTCTTCCTCGATGACGATGCCTGCCTGGCCGATGACGGCTTCCTGGCCGATCTGGCGCGCAGGTTTTCCGCTGACGCGAGCCTCGGACTTATCCAGCCGCGCGTGGTCGACCCGACGGGCGCCGTCGCTCCCGGCCGCTGGGTGCCGCGACTACGCCCCGGCAACCATGCGACTCCTGGGCCTGCGACTGCTCTGTGGGAGGGCGCCGTCGCGATGCGTCGCGAGCTCTTCGACTCGATCGGCGGCTGGCCTGATCCGTTCTTCTATGCACACGAGGGCATCGAGCTCGTCTGGCGTGTGTGGGATGCCGGCTACACGGCGTGGTACGCCGGCGATGTCAGCGTCCACCATCCCGTCATCGATCCGGCGCGGCATGAGGTGTACTACCGACTCAATGCGCGCAATCGCGTGTGGCTGGCGCGCCGCAATCTGCCTGTCGTGCTCGAGCCGATCTATGTCGGCACTTGGGTGGGCATCACCGTGCTACGCATGCGCGACAAGGATGCGCTCAAGGCCTGGTTCGGGGGCTTGCGCGAGGGCATGAGCGAGAACCCCGGCGGGCGTCGAGCGATGAAGTGGCGCACGGTGTGGGAGATGACCAAGGCCGGACGGCCGCCGGTCATCTAGCGCGAACTACTTCGCGCAGTCGAAGCTGTCTCGCCTTCGGCGAGCGGTGCTCTCCCAGGCGGACATGCGCGAACTACTTCGCGCAGTACGCCTCATCGCCGCTGTTCACGTTCGCGGTGAGATCCTTCATCGCCGCGGCGATCTGCACTGGCTTGACTCCGGTGAAGTCGGTGCCGATGACGAGATCCATCGCCTGGCCCTGGCCCTTCTTGGCGACACCGTTGGCGGTGGTGGCGTAGATCAGGGTCTTGGCCGAGACGTCGTAGTCGGGGTCGTAGTTGACCGTCGTGGTCGTGACGTCCTGGGTATCCCAGTTGCCGGTGTCTCGCACGAGGTAGCCCTCGGCCTTCAGCTGCTTGGCCACCTTCTTGGCCAGGCCCTTGGTCGTGGTGCCGTTGTAGACATTGACGCGAATGCCGGAAGGCTCGGCCTTCAGCAGCGGCTGATCACCGGCGGGCTTCGGCGGCCAGGTGGTGTCGTTCGCGATGGCCTGCCAGATGGGCTTGGCCTTCTTCTTGTTGAGGAGCACTGTTGCGCCGTCGCCGCTGGGATACCACGGCATGGTGGTGAAGGTGACCTTGCTCGGCTTGAGATCCTTCAGGCTGAGCGCGATCTCCTTGAGATTGTCGACGTTAGCCAGGGTCGGATCTGCAGTGAGCGACTCGGTAGCGGCATTGAGAACACCCAGCATCTTCGCCGGGTTCAGCAGCGTGCCGCTGGAGAGGGTCTTGCGCATCAAGGACGACAGGAACGCCTGCTGGCGTCGAATGCGCGAGGTGTCGGAGCCATCACCGAGGCCATGGCGGGTGCGCACGAAGGCGAGTGCCTCCTCGCCATTGACGACGTGCAGGCCCTTGCTCATCTTGAGGCCGCTCTTGACGTCATTGACGTCCTCGGTCAGGCAGATCTCGACGCCATCGAGGGCATTGACGATCTTCTTGAATCCGCCGAAGTCGACGAGCATGAAGTTGTTGATGTCGAGGCCGGTCATCTCGTGCACCGCCTTGATGGTGCAGCCCGGGCCGCCGAGCTCGATAGCGGAGTTGAAGCGGGCCTTGTAACCGCCGACCGTGCTGCCATCTGACTTCTTGCAGGTGGGAAGGGTGATCATGGTGTCGCGGGGGATGCTCACGGCGATCGCGCTCTGTCGGTCGGCGCTCACGTGCAGCAGGATCGTGGTGTCGGAGCGAGCACCGCTGATCAGGCCGGGAGCGCCGTAGCCGTGATTGCCCTTGCCCTGTCGGGTGTCGCTTCCCATGAGCAGGATGTTGAGCGGGGTGTAGTTGCCCGTCTGCTCGTCGACGAGGGCCGGGGCTGCAGACGAACCGGTCTGCCCGCTGACATCGATCGCGGTGATGTTGCCGGTCAGGTGCCCCAGGAGCATGTTCACGCCCGCCCCCACGGCGGTCATTGCCAGGACGGCGACGGCGAGCACGGCAGCCAGCAGGCGGGGCCAGCGGCGGCGGGCAGGGGTGCTCATTCGTGCTCCTTCGTGGGGGTTCATCCATGGTAAGTCGCCTCTGGCCGAATGCTGACCAGCGGCGCTCGGGCATCTGACGGTGCCCCGTGAGGGGGAGTTCCGGACATGTCGGATATTTACCGTCCTCGAATCACCCTGTGATGGTGTTGGTGTGACGCATGGTGCATGTGAGAATGGCAGTTCAGGCGGGTCCTTCCTCACCCGCCGGGAAGGCACGTGTGTCCAGACCCGTACGACCGCGGATCACTCGCGCCCTCGTACCCGCCCTGGGCCTGACGGTCGTGCTCACCTCACTGATCGCGCCCGGCGCCCTCGCCAAGGCTCGAGCCGGCATCACCCTGCCCCCGGCCACCACGAACGACTCGACCTACGGCAGTGGTGCACCGATCCTCATCAGCACCAGCACGCCCGGCCCGCTGACCTGGAGCCTGGCCATCGCCTCGCGCTGTGCGCCCGTGCGCACCATCACCGGTCAGCAGCCGTCGGCCGGCCCTCTCTCGATCGCCTGGGATGGTCTGACCGATGCCGGCCAGCCCGCTCCTCCCGGCAACTACACCTTCACGCTCACCGGAACCAACGGTGCTGATTCAGTCAGTGCACTGACCGCCTATGCACGGCTCAACGCCGCGGCCGGTGCGCCTGGCGATCCATGCGGACCGCCCGACAAGTTCACGATCACCGGAGCGGGGTTCGGTCACGGTGTCGGGATGTCGCAGTGGGGTGCCTACGGCATGGCCCAGGAAGGCGCCGACGCGTCGACGATCGTCTCTCATTACTTCACCGGCTCAACAGTTCAGCCGGTTCAGGACGACATGAACATCCGCGTGAACCTGCTGTATCACGTGCCGACGGCCAAGTTCCGCACCGAGCCACTCGAGGCCGGCGGGGGAGCGATCGAGCTCACCATCGGCTCCGCCATCGTCACCGGTGGGCCGTCGGACACCTTCACGGCTGAACTCGTTCCCGACGGAGTGCATGTCATCAAGAGCACGAACGGCGCAGCGACTGATCTCGGCACTGCGCCGAAGATCGGCGTGCGCTGGGCGGGCACGAAAACGCCGGGCACTGCTGCCGGCGGAGCGACACTTCTCAACATCACCGGGCCGAAGGGCACGCTTGCCTCCACCGGTCATCGCTACCGCTACGGCTCGGTGGAAATCGTGCCCTTCGCTGGCGACACCGGCCGCACCCTCAACGTGGTGAATGCACTCCGACTGCACGAGGAATACCTGTACGGCATCTCCGAGGTCACGAGCGCGTGGCCCACTGCCGCACTCCAGGCGCAGATCATCGCTGCACGCTCGTATGCCTTGAGCAAGATCGCGGCAGGCGTGCGCAAGCCCTGCGCCTGCCACCTCGACAATGGCATGGGTCCCTACAGCGACCAGACCTTCACCGGCTGGGGCAAGGCGAGCGGAGCCAAGGGGGATAACTGGGTCGCGGCGGTGAACGGCACTCTCAGCTCCGACGCCACGGGGCTCGCACTTCTCGACAGCACCGGTAAGCCGATCAAGGCCTTCTACACCGCGTCGACCGGCGGTCTCACGACATCGTCGAAGGACCAGTGGGGTGGAGATCTTCCCTATGCACAGGTTGTCGACGATCACTGGTCACTGAACGCCCCGAATCCCGATCGTTCGTGGACGATTCCCGTGACGCAGGCGAAGATGGCGCAGATCTTCGGAGTCGATCAGGTCACGAGCGTGAACATCACCGATCGCATCGGATCCGGCGCGCTCAAGCAGGTGACGGCCACTCTTCCCGATGGCCGTACGGTCACGAAGGGCGGCACGGCCTTCATGGCGGCCATCGGCGCGAAGTCGCGCTACATCCAGTCGGTCGACGGTCAGATCGGCACTCCGATTCCGAGCATCGCGGCAACAGTGATCACTCCGTCGGTTCCGGCCACGCCGGACGGTGCACCTGCGGTACCCGGCACGACTCCCGCGCCGGCAGCGCCTGTCGCTCCGGCCGTAACCCTCACCCTGGCGGCCGGTCCCACGACCTCGCCGAAGGCCGGGAGCTCCGTCGTCTTCACCGGTGCGCTCTCCACGGGCAAGAAGGGACTGCGCGTGGAGCGACAGATCCTGGAGAACGGCGAGTGGCACACCAAGGCCAAGTCGAAGACGAAGAAGAAGGGGAAGTTCACCTTCACGATCAAGAAGGCCGTGCCCGTCGGTGCGGTCTATCAGTATCGAGTCGTGGTCTTCAAGAAGAAGCAGGTGCTCGCCGTCAGCGAGCCCACCACGATCACTGTCACGCCGTAACTAGAGCACCACGATGCGCGAGGCGCGCTCCTGCTCGGCAACCGACTCTGCCGCAGACACATCAGTGCACATGATGATCGAACCGCCGGTCACCAGTGGCGCGGGCAGAGCCCAACTCCAGGAATCCGCATTCCGCTCGTCGGTGCACACGACAACGGTGCGCTCGGCGGTAGCCCCGACATCGGGAACGTCAACACTGAACCGGCCGCGCGCCGCGAAGCCATCAGGCTGCATCCGCACCACCACAGAGGCATCAATGCAGTCGTCGGGCACCGAACCGGGAATTGTCAGCCCGAAGGGGTGAAGTGAGACCACGACGACATCGCACGAGGCGGCCGAGGCCAGCGCGGCAGCATCAGTCGAGGTGCACACGACCAGATCTGCGGAAGCGGGGTCGCCGAACGGCTCGCACTCACCGCCGATAGCCGCGATACCGCCGATCCACAGGCTGCGCTGCCAGTGCCACGGGAGGTGCACCGCAATCCGCGCACCGGGGTCGAGAAGAAATTCGTCGGCAAGTGCTCCAGCCACTTTTGCCGCGCCGTTCTCGGTGGAGATCGCCGAGAGTTCCATTCGCTCAACTCCGGAGACGTAGGTGAGCAGCGGGTCGGAGCCATGGGTGCGACGGCGGGCGGTCAGCAGGCCCCACAGATCAGCATCGGTCACGGTGCGAAGACTACGACCTCGCATTGGATGCCGGGTACGGCGGCAAGTTTCGCATCGCATGTGTATAGCGGTGCCTCGAGAAGTTCGGCGAGCACGAGATATCCCGAATCAAAGGCAGTGGCGTTGGGGGTCAGCTGGAGCATGCGCGGAATCTGAAGTTCAATCGGAAAGAGCTGAAGCGGCAGATGGGGGATGGCGTGTGCCGCACGCATGTAAGCGTCAGTGTCTAGGCGGCCCTGAAGATGCATTCGACGAATGGCGGAGAGGCACTCGATCCTTACGTAGTCAGGTGCACACCACGCACCCTCCGCGGGAAGTTGCTTGCGAACATGCTCGTAGCGAGGTGAGGTGAGCAGAGCCACGAATGCACTCGCATCGAGAACTGATGTCATCCGAGCTCGTCGCGATGTGCTCGAACTGCCTCGACAATCTCTGCAGTGGTCACGTCACTCCTGGGAATGGAATCGAGAAGGGCAGTGAGCCGATCCTCGATGGCGGACTTTTCGACCTGGGTATGGAGTACCCCCAGGAGGTACTGCTGCACGGATTGCCCTGCGCTGAACGCCAGGGACTTAATCGACTCGTTCAGTTCGTCAGGCACATTCCGGATCGTGATGACAGTCATGCATGCATTATGCATGCACTCTACGGACGGGTCAACGGAAGTTCTGCCGAGGCGTTCGTGTGACTGTCGGCACTGCCGAGGGATGCGAATGCCGCTCTCGTCGTGTGGCACCCTGTCGGCATGACTGAAGCCGTCCTCCTCGTCGGTGGCCAGGGCACGCGCCTGCGTCCGCTCACGATCAACACCCCCAAGCCGATGCTGCCGGTGGCCGGCGTGCCCTTCACGGTGCACCAGATCACGCGCGCACGCGATGCCGGTGTCACGCGGATCGTGCTCGGCACGAGCTACAAGGCCGACGTCTTCAAGGAGTTCATCGATGCCAGTGATCTGGGCATCGAGGTGGTCATCGCGACCGAGGATGAGCCCCTGGGCACCGGGGGTGCGATTCGCCACGTGCTGCCGTATCTCGAGAGCGGCGCCGATGATCCGGTGCTCGTCTTCAATGGCGACATTCTCTCCGGCCTCGACATCGCCGGCCTGGTGCGCACGCATCAGGACACCAGCAGCGACGTCTCTCTCTACCTGACGACCGTCGAGGATCCTCGCGCCTTCGGTCTCGTGCCCACCGACGCCAACAGTCGAGTCACGCAATTCCTGGAGAAGCCGCAGACTCCCGAGGAGATTGTCACCGACCAGATCAACGCGGGGTGCTACGTCTTCAAGCGCTCGGTCATCGACTCGATCCCGACCGGACGCCCCGTCTCTGTCGAGCGCGAGACCTTCCCGGGTCTTCTCGCCTCGGGTGCAGTGGTCAGTGGCATCGTGGATCGTGGCTACTGGCTCGATCTCGGGACTCCGCTCGCCTTCGTGCAGGGCTCCTGCGATCTCGTCCTCGGCAAGGCTCCGAGCCCTGCTGTCGCTCAGACGGGTCAGTCGCTCGTGCTCGATGGCGCCACGGTTGCGGGCGATGCGGCTCTGACAGGCGGCACGACCATCGGCTCGAACGCCAGCATTGCCAGCGGTGCGAGCATCGATGGTGCGGTGGTTTTCGATAACGCGAAGGTCGGCGCGAATTCCCGCATCACCAACTCGATCATCGGCGAGGGTGCGGTTATCGGCGCCGACTGCGTGATCGACGGTGCCGTGATCGGCGATGGTGCCGTGATCGGCTCAGGCAATGAGCTGCTCGCCGGCGTTCGTGTGTGGCCGGGGGCGAATCTCGGTGAGACCAGCGTGCGCTTCTCCAGCGACCGCAGCTAGGTAATCAGCCCGCGCTTCTTCGCGACGCGGTACAGGTCAGTCTTAGTCGACACCTCGTAGCC